>CALFEW010000365.1 GCA_937958365.1 uncultured Chloroflexota bacterium
ACGCCGCGATGAGCAACGGCCGTTTCCAGGCCGTCGGCGACAACCATACCATCCTCAAATTGGCCGGGCCAGACACCAAACTGGTGGATGGAAAAGGGCGGCTGGCGCTGCCGGGCCTGACAGACGCCCACGTTCATTTCCTGCAAGTCGCCATTCGCGGCCGCCAGGTGAGCCTGTTTGGCGTGCGCGATTTCGCCGAGGTGCAGCGATTGGTCGCCACGGCCGTCGCCCAAACGCCGCCCGACCAGTGGGTGCTAGGCTGGGGCTGGGATGAAAACCTCTGGGATGTGGCCCCGACAGCCGCCCATCTGGACGCCATCGCCCCAGACCGCCCCGTAGCCCTGGCGCGCATGGACATGCACACCTGGTGGGTTAATTCGGCGGCGCTGCGCATCGCCGGGATAGACGCCGACACGCCCAACCCGCCGGAAAGCAAAATCGAACGCGACGAAAACGGCCGTCCCAACGGCATCCTGCGCGAATGGAACGCCATCGAACTGGTGCAGCCCCACATCCCCGAACCCGACGAAGCCAACCTGGCCGTCTGGCTGCGCGAAAGCATCGCCGCCGCCCACCGCCTGGGCATCACCGGCATCCACGATCAGCGCGTCGAGCGCGAGGGGCAGCAAAGCTTCCGCCTGTGGCAGGCGCTGCGCCGCCAAAACAAGCTCAAACTGCGCGTTCACATGAACATCGCCGCTGATTTTATCGGCGAAGCGGCCACACTGGGCCTGCTGCCCGGCTTCGGCGACGACTATTTGTGGATCGGCCACGCCAAAGCCTTCGCCGATGGCACGATGGGGTCACGCACGGCTTCCATGCTGGCCCCGTTCGAGGGCGAACCGGCCAACACCGGCGTGATTGTCACCTCGGCCGAAGAGTTGTGGCAAATCGCCACTCAGGCCGCGACGGCCGGTTTTGCCATGTCCGTCCACGCCATCGGCGATCGGGCCGTGCGCGAGGTGATTGACGTGTTGGGCGAACGGCAAACGGCCGATGCACCCGCCGGATTGACCCTGCCGCACCGCATCGAACACGTCCAGGTCATCCACCCCGACGATTTGCCCCGGCTGGCGCGGCACAACCTCATCGCCTCCGTGCAGCCGGTCCATTTGCTCACCGATTGGCCCACCGCCGACAACGTCTGGGGCGACCGCGCCCGCTACGCCTATGCCTTCCGTTCGCTGCTCGACCAGGGAACCGTCCTGGCCTTCGGCTCCGACGCGCCGGTCGCGCCGCTCAACCCGATGCTGGGCATCTTCGCCGCCCTGACGCGCCAGGACGAGCGCGGCTTACCGGAAGCAGGCTGGTATCCACAAGAGCGGCTGACGCTGCCCGAAATCATTTGGGCCTACACCATGGGTCCGGCGGCGATGGCCGGGAAAACGGCCGTGCAAGGTTCCATCACCCCCGGCAAATGGGCCGACCTGATCTTGTTGGCCGACGATTTGTTTACGCTGCCGGCAACGGCCGTCAAAGACGCCAAAGTGGACATGACCATTTTTGACGGGCAGGTGGTGTTTAAGAGAGATTAGAGATTGGAGACTTAACCAATCTCCAATCTCCAATCTTCAGTTTTCAGTCCTCATCCCCTGTTATGACCGATTCCTCTCTCATCCCCGCGCCCGTGCCCTGGCAAATTCGGGCGGAATTAGAGAAAGCGCAGCAAGCGTGGCGGCAGGCCGAAGCCGAATTGGGCGCGGAGCAAGCGGCCGTGAATGCCTTTCGGATGCACTGCCGCCTGAAGCTGGACGATCTGGTGGACGAACTGCAAGCGTTGGCGACGCAAAAGCAATCGCTGTTGACGCGGCTGGCGCTGCTGCGGCAGGCGCAAGATTTGGGCGTGGGGTTGGACGATGAGGAACCGTTCTGGCAAACGGCCGTGCCCGACCTGCCCGACGAACCCGACGACCTGCTTCTGCCCACCGACACGCCCCGCGACAAAGCCGCCGAAAAGCGGTTGTACCGCGAACTGGCCCGCCGCTTCCACCCGGATCTGGCGGAAACGGCCGTTGAAGAAGCCTACCGAACCTCGATTATGACGGCCGTCAACGCCGCCTACGAAAAGCAAGACATCCAGGCTCTTTACGACCTGGCCGGTGAACTGGACCCCGCCGAATTAGCCGAACTTCAAGGCATTGAAACCCTGGAAATTCGTCATTTACGCGAGCAAATCATGAAAGTGCAGCGGCTGCGGCGCAGAGCCAACCAGCGCTTGCAAAGCCTGCGCCAGGAAAATACAGCGAAATTGTGGCGCAAAGCGCAGGAATTAGAAGAAGAGGGGGACAATTGGTGGGACAGCGTGCGGCGGGAATTGGCAACGGCCGTTGCCCGCCGCCAACGCACCATCAACCAACTCACCGCGCAAATCGCCACCGTAGAAGCCGCCTTAGAAACGACGCCAGAATAATGCCCGTCGGATGGGTCCAATCTTGGAGATTGGACCCATCTTGTCACCGATAGGCTCAAGGACGCAACGTGGAACAACAAGCAGACATCGCCATTGTGGGCGCGGGCGCGGCCGGGTTAATGGCCGCGATTTGGGCCGGGCGCACCTTCCCAGAGCAGCGGGTGATTGTGCTAGACGGGGCGCGCACGCTGGGCGCAAAAATCCTGGTGTCCGGCGGCGGGCGCTGCAACGTCACCCACGATGAGGTCACGGCCGTTGCCTACGCCGGTTCCTCGCAAAACGCCATCAAAAAAGTCCTGCGCCAGTTCGACGTCCCACAAACCGTCGCCTTTTTCCGCGAATTGGGCGTAACCTTGAAACGGGAAGAAACCGGCAAGCTGTTCCCCACCACCGACAGCGCCCGCACGGTGCTGGACGCACTGCTGGATGGCGCACGGCAGGCAGGCGTGATGGTGCGCCATCCTTACCGGGTTGAACGGGTGGAACGAACGGCCGTCGCCTTCCAACTCTCCGGCGCGTGGGGCCAATTGGAAACACGGCGGCTCATCCTGGCAACCGGCGGCCAAAGCCTGCCCAAAAGCGGCTCCGATGGGCATGCCTACCGCCTGGTCCAATCGCTGGGACATCAGCTTACGCCGCGCCTGTTCCCGGCCCTGGTTCCGCTGACACTGCCTGAAGGCCACTTTGTGCGCAGCCTCAGCGGTGTTACCCTGCCCGCAACGCTGGACCTGTGGACCGGGAACGGCAAAAAGCGCATCTCGTTCACCGATTCCACCCTTTGCACCCACTTTGGCCTTTCTGGCCCGGCCGTGCTGGACGTCAGCCGCTATTTTCTGGCCGCCCAGGCAGATGATCCGGCCAGCCATCTCACCATCAACTGGCTGCCCGAATTACCGGCCGAGCAGTTGGACCGCGAATTGCAAACGTTGACCAAAATGAGCGTGGGACGCTATTTGCGCCAGTATTTGCCGGAGCGACTGGTTCTGGCGCTGTGCCAGGAAGCCGGGGTGGATGGGAGTACACCGGGCAATCAGTTGGCGCGGGCGGGGCGGAAAGGGTTGGTTACGGCCGTTACCCAACTCCCCTTGCCCATCACCGGCCATCGCGGCTACAACGTCGCCGAAGTCACCGCCGGCGGCGTGCCGCTGGCCGAACTGCACCTGAACACGATGGAATCGCGGGTTTGCCCCGGCCTGCACCTGTGCGGCGAGATTTGTGACGTAGACGGCCGTATCGGTGGTTACAATTTCCAATGGGCCTGGGCCAGCGGCTACCTGGCCGGAATATCGGCCGGAAGATCCGCCTGAGCCAACGCCTTTAGGCCGCCGCCCAGAATCGTTCCAAAACGGCCGTTGTTTCCGGCAACAGTTCCCAGTGCGGCACGCCCATCGAGGGAGTGAGATGCACCGCCTGCCAGCGCTCGTTGAGCGCCAGCAGGTCCGGCAGACGGCCAAAGCTCACGTTCGGATCGCGGTCATAGAGGATGAGGCCGGGCCGGGTGACGTTGGCGTAAACGGCCGTCAGCACATCGGCCGTAAACAACTGCCCAGACAAGAAATAAAGCGGCGCATGGCGCGCCCCCGGCTGATGCGAAGTTGCGTAAGCGTAATCCAGAAACAATTGCGGCGGGTCGCCCACAAAACTCTGCCCCAGATAATAACGAATGCTGGGTTTAGACGTTAGCAAATCAAAAATAGCCTGGCTCCACAGGGGGAAAGCCACCACTTTGTGCAGCCGTTTGCCGATGGCCTGAAAATCGGCCACGTCATTGCGCCCTGGGCTGCGCGAAAAGCCAAACCCACTGGGCGAAATAAGCGTCAGCGTACGTACCAGGTCTGGCCGCGCATAGGCGGCGTAAGCGGAAAACTCGCACCCTAACGAAAGGCCGATCACGTCGGCCGCCTCACCCACCTGGCTGAGCAGAAAGTCAATAATCGCGTCTACGTACAATTCCACCGAATACGGCCGTTCACTGCGGTCGGAGAAGCCAAAACCGGGCAAATCCAGCGCGTAGACCGGCCGTTTGCCCTGGTAAAAATCAAACAGCGGTTTCAATTCATAGGCGCTCGGCGCCGCGTTAATGCTGTGGATGAGGACCAACGGCCGTCCCGTCCCCTTTTTATCCACGTAATAGCTCAACCGGCCGGCGCGCGGCGAGTTGAAGATACGGCGCTCGGCATCCACGGCCGGTGGCAGTAAAACGTGATGATTGACGCCCCAACGGCTATACGCAATGCCGCTGGCCGCTGCGGCTACAAACAGCGCACCCGCTGTTTTGATGCCCTTGAATACACTTTTAGAAAAAGAAACAGGTTTGGTAGTCATAGAAACTCCCCTTATTAAATTGAGACTCGAAAGGCTTTGAAAACCCTTCGAGTCTGCTTGGAACTAAGGTAACTCCTCTCCAGGGTAAAGAATCTCTGGGAGGATGGGATGACAGGTCACTGTATGCTGACGGCGCTCGTCGCCAGATCAGCAATTTCGTCGCCGGCGGCGTTGGGCAAGTAAGCATACTCGCCTCCCAGCCATTCGGCCAGTTGGCGCGCTTCACCCCGGCTGAGATAGTTGCGTTGGGTATCCACAACCATCACATGCAAATTGGAATCGGCGATGTAACGGCCAAGCTGCTTGAGTTCGGCCTGTACGTCGCCTTGTTCGTGGAGACCCACGTTGGCACGGCCGTCTGTCAGCAAAATCAGCACGGTCTGCAAAATGCCCCGGCGCTGCGCCTGCCGCGCCACGTCATCGGCCAATAGCAGGGCCGAAGCCAGCGGCGTGCCGCCACCGGTGGGCAGCAAATCCAGCGCCCGCCGCGCCAGTTCCACACTTTGCGTCGGCGGCATCAACAACTCTGCTTCCTGCCCACGAAAAGCGATAAGGGCTACGCGGTCCCGGTTGACGTAGGCTTTTTCCAGCAGCGTGTTCACCGCGCCTTTGGCCTGGCGCATCCGGTGTAAGGCCATGCTGCCGCTGGCATCCACGGCAAAACAAAAGAGCGCGCCCGCTTTGCTGCGGTACTGCTTCACGCGCACGTCGGACAGTTGCAGGAGAACACGGCCGTTCCGGCCATTCCCGTTCCCATTGCCATTCCCGTTTAAACCATGTCCATTATGATGACCATTCCCGTTCACGGGACCATTCCCGTTCACGGGACCATTCCCGTT
>CALFEW010000366.1 GCA_937958365.1 uncultured Chloroflexota bacterium
ACCAACAGCGATATTGTCTGTTTGCACACGGCTATCACTAACGGTTTATTGAACTGACCAGAACGCCTGTGCTGCCATGAAACCATGACTAGCACCGACGGCCGTTCTCACCTCCTCTGGGAGCGCCAACCCTGGGATACCAACGCCAGCTACAAGGCATTCAAAGATTACTATCTGCCCGCCGAGGAACCCGGCCGGCTCCTCAACGCTTACCGCGAATATGGGCGCGAAAAGGGCGCGAAAAGGGCGTCCGAAAACGTACCCGGAAACTGGTCCCGATGGGCACGCGGCCGCCATCCTACCTCTGGTGAACCGCTGCCCGGCGCGGCCACCTGGCCCGAACGCGCCGCCGCCTTTGACGCCCATATTATTCAACAAGAATTGAAGACCCTCGCGGCCGCCAAAGCCCGCAACAAACAACAGCGCATGCGCGTCCTCGAAGGGGCGCTGGCGCAGCTAACCCTCGTCTGGTCCCAACTGGACTTCCGGCCGAAACTGACCACCGACGGCCGTGTCGTCCAACCCGACCTGCCCTCCTTCCGTGACGCGACGGCCGCTATCCGCACCATCCTCACCGAACTACGCACCGAATACGACGACGTGCCCGCACAGCAATTGCAGGTGAGCGGCCCCGACGGCCGTCCCCTACCCGCAGCCGGTTTCGCCGCCGGCTACGATTTCTCCGACCTGAATGATGATGAACTCCTCGACCGCATCCGCGAGTATGAATCGCGTCGAACTGGAGCAGTACCTGGCCCTCCTGATGGAGCAGGCGCAGCGGGAACGGGCACAGACGCGGACCCGCTTGCAGATAGCCCGGACGCTCGGCCGGCTGACGCCTGACGTCGTCGCCGACTTCGCCCGCCTGCTCATCACCGACGACTACGGCCGTCCGATTCGCCCTGCGCCCCACCACTGGCTCTGGCTGCACCTGATGTGCAACGAGGCCATCAAGAAGCTGCTCATCATCGCCCCGCCGGAGTCGGCCAAGACCACCTGGCTGCTGGCTTACCTGGGCACGCACGTCGCCTTCTACCCGGAATGGCCGCGCATTATGGCGGCCGTGTCCGGCGAGGTGGCCGCCAAACGCAGCCAGTCGCTGCGCCTGATGGCCGAAGCGCCGGAGTTTCAGGCGACGTTTCCCGACCTGAAGCGCGCCTACGGCCTCAAGTGGACGCAGGCGGAATGGAGCATCGCCCCACACGGCGGGCTGCCGCGACCCGGCCGGATTCACCCGACGCTGTTTGCCACCGGCGTGGAGGGCGGCGTCATCGGCAGCCGGGCGCGCCTGGCCGTGGGCGACGACATCCTCGACCACGAGAACACGCGCACGGCCCACCAGCGCGAAATTGTCCACGACTGGTTCCACAAGAGTTTCCTGAGCAGGCGGATGAGTCGCGTCGGCCGGAGCATCGTTATCGGCACGGCCTGGCATCATGACGACACGTATGCGCGGATGCGCAGCGGCGGCGACTGGGTGGTGTGCCATGTGCCGTTGCTGAGTGAGGGCGATTTGGTAGCGGCCGATGTGTGGTATCCGGAGGGGTATGTGGGGGAGCGGTTGGGAACGGCCGTTGGGGGCGATTTCGAGGTGGCGTTGGAGGCGTGATGGTGGGGAAGAGAACGGCCGTAGTGTGCTATACTCCGGCAGATTCCTTCACCGTGTTGGAAACAAAATTAAACAACGATATACGCGATGCGGAGGTGCGATGGCCTTGATAGAAGTATTGGATATGCTGGCAGACATTGCGACGGTTCTGGGTATCCCTATTGCAATTCTTCTTTTTGCTAATGAAAAAAGAAAAGAGAGACGCGACAGGGAGTATGGCACGTATGACGCTTTGGGCAAAGAGTACATTGATTACTTACGCCTGTGCATGGAAAATCCCGAACTTGACTTATACGATATTCCTCTTGAAAAAGTGAGCGAACTATCGTCGGAGCAGAAGATTCGCCAATATGCCATGTTTGAGATTCTTGTGTCCTTGTTGGAACGGGCTTTTCTGATGTATCAAGATCAGTCGAGCGACATAAAGAGAAACCAGTGGGCTGGATGGGATGAGTATGTGCATGATTATGCAAATCGGGAAACATTCCGCAGACTATGGCAGACGCAAGGCGTGGAGTACGATTTAGACTTTATCAAGTATGTCACCGCTGTTATTGACAAAGTACAGGTTGAACCAGTCGTTTCATCAGACACGGTGACGGCCGTTCAATGACTGCTTTTGCATGAGCTAATCGGCTTTGAGTGAACTGCGCCTTGCGCGCAGGCAATGCCATCGGTTATCCCCCTTTACCCCAACTTCGCCAATTTGCTACCATATCTCCTAGAACACGCATTCTAGGAGATATGGTATGGACTCAACTGAAAACCGGCTGCCGCACCCCGACGACGGCCGTTCCCCAACCGACCTGACCAAGAAAGAACTGGTCGCCCACCTGGTGGCCGTCGAAGCCATCCCCCAATGGAAGCTCAACGTCATGACCCGCGACGCCATCGTCGCGCTGTTTGCCTTGCCCCGCGAGGAAGCGCTGGCGGCCGTAGACGCGGCCGGCCTGGCGCACGGCCGTAAATACCGCCAGGCGCAGGTGGGCGTGGACGTGGCGGCGGGTGGGGATGAAACCGCCGTGTACGAGCATTTTCTCACCGGCCGGGTAAGGCGCGAGTAATACATACCATTGAAGTATGTACGGTTATTTTTGAGGCAAAATGACCCAAGCCACCATCCCCGATGAGTTACGGCCGTTTCTACCCACCGACCCGCATCTAAGCGACCTGGTGGAACTGCGCACCATCGCCAACGGCACGGAGGCCGAGGCGTACACCTGGCCGCGCCTGATGGGGCGGCTGAACGAGATGATCCGACAGCGCCAGGGTGAACTGGACTGGCAGAAACGGCGCGATGAGGCATGGGCTGCGGCCAGTGTTGGCGCGCCAACACTTGAGGAGGCACGGCCGTGAGCGATGCTGCGCCGGACTGGGTGCGTGAGTACATTGGCGAGTGGCGGGATAGGCTGCTGCTGGCCCATTGGCGCATCCACCTCTTCACCCACGACGCCCCTGGCGGTGATGAGCAAACTAGGGGCATGATCGAGCTTTACCCGGAAATCTTCACGGCCAACATGACGCTGCGCTCAGATGTGACCGCTGAGCCTGACGACGATTGGCGGCAAACCATCATCCATGAACTGGTTCACATCCGGCTGGCCGAGATCAGCGAATTTGTGCGCGATGACGTGCTGCCGGAATTGGGTCCGGCGGCCGAGCGCATCGCTGGCGCGGCATTCAGGCGCGCATTGGAACCGGCCGTTGAGGCCCTGGCCCATACCCTGTGGAGCTTGTCCAATGTTAGCGTGCCAACAGAGGAGTAACGGCCGTTGCCCGCTCACCAGGTTATCCTTCATCATGACGGCCCCGCCCTCTGGCCCCAACACAAACCCCTCGCCGAAGTCTTGGAACTGCGCGCCACGACGCCAGAGCTTACCTGGTCGGGCACGTACCAGGGCGTGCCCACCCCACCTGGTGGCTACACCTTCAAGCGCCAATGGTGGTCGAAGGAGCGCCGCTACGACATCCACAGCCAGGCCGTTAAGAACCTGGTCTACGCCCGCTACATCTCCTGGGACACCGGCCTTAAAGATAAGGAAGAAGCGGACACCGATTACACCGGCTACACGGTCGCCGAATTGTGGCCCGACTACCGCCTGGGCATCCGCACCGTGCGCCAGGAACGGCTGGAGT
>CALFEW010000367.1 GCA_937958365.1 uncultured Chloroflexota bacterium
AAAAATTGAGCCAATCCGGGTTGACCCATTCGTCTAAAGTCTGCGGAAAGGCAAACCCTTCGGCGCGAGCATCATCGTACAAATCACCGGCCAGCGGCACAGGAGTGTACAAATACATGATAATCTCCGCCGCCGGATTGAGCGCTTTCACCTGCCGGATAAATTCCATCGTCTCGTGGGCGTCTTGCTCCGGCTGGGGCGGGTTGCCCATCACAAAAGAAAGCTCCGGCACGATATTGTACGCCTTCATCTTGCTGACGATAGCCAGCGTTTTGTCGGGACTCATCTGCCCGCCTTTGTCCATGCGCTTCAGGGTCGCCATCGAACCGGATTCCGCGCCCAGAAAGAGCATTTTCAGGCCGGCGTCGCGCATCAAGGCCCAGGTCTGGTCACTGTACTGCATGAGGGTATCAATGCGCCCTTCGCCCCACCAGGCCAGCCCCAACGCCATGATGCGTCGGCTAAATTCGGCCACCCGCGCCTCCTGGGTGAAGAAGTTGTTGTCGTAAAATTCGATGGCGTTGATGTTCCAGCGCTGCTGGTATTCCTGGGCGATGTGGGCGACGGCCGCAGCAGATTGGGGCAGCCAACGGCCGTTAACCATGTTCACCACCGCGCAAAAGTTACAGAAAAAGGGGCAGCCATACGACGAATGGTAGCCCAACGTGCGCGACCCCAGGAAGGTGGCCCGCACATATTTTTCTACCGGGACTTGGGCGAAGTTCCAAGGGGGCAGGTTTTGGGGATGGGGAATGGGGGCCAGGGCATTGCTCACCGGCGCGCCGGTGGCGTCCCGGTAAGCCAGGCCGGGGATGTCGGCCAGGCCGTTGAGAGGGAGGGAACGGCCGTTTAACCAATCGAGCAACTGCAAAAAAGCGTACTCGCCGTGCCCGCGCACCACATAATCCACGTAGGCTGCCTGCAGGCAGGCGTCCCAATGCTGCGTGGGAAAATAGCCGCCCCAGATGATGGTCAGGTGGGGATGGCGCTGCTTCAGTTCGCGGCAGAGCGGGACCGCCTGTTCGAGTTGGGGGCCGGGCATGACGGTGACGGCGAGAATGGGCGATGGGTCGTGTTGGCAACGGCCGTGCAGCGCCGCCAACGCATCTTCTTCCAGGTTGCCATCTACGATGGCGTAGGCATACCGACCTTCCAGCACTGCGCCGACGGCCAGCAGTGACATGGGCAGGATGGGTTTGCGGTTTGCGGAAGATTGTGGATTAAAAAGTAGTATCATTGCGGCGCAATGATACCCATTCTCCGATGATTTGGTAAGTGGGGAAAGGGTGAGATTTCAGGCGGAACGGCCGTCTAGCGGAGTTTATCTGCGGGCACACGGATTACCTGGCGGAGACGGGGCAGTAATGGTCAATGGTCAACAGCCAATGGTTAATGGTTTGTGGTTTGTGGCTGGATTTTGGGCGCAGCTTTTGGTTATTGGCCTAACGTAAAATCGCTGCCGTCAAAGACAGATTGCAATAGTTGGATACGTTCTTCGGCCGTCATTTTGCGGGGGCGGGCGTAATCTTCGATCATGCCGGTCCATAGTTCTGTGCCAATGAGACGGCCGTTGTAAATCACATACGTATCCACAAACATTTGCCGCGTCCCCAGGCTAAACATCTGATCAGCAAAGGTATTGCCCGTGCCATAATGCACAAAGCGATCCTCGCTAAAGGCAAAGCCCATGGGGTGATGGCCGTGCGCCCCATGCACAATCGCCGCGCCCGCATTGGCAAAGCCCATAAACGCATCCCGCTGTGGCTGATAGACATCGTACTGAAAATGCTCAATAAACTGAATCGAACCAACCACAACGTATCCCTGCGCCGCCAATTCCTGAATTTGGGCGATGCTAAAACTGTAATCATCACAAGGCAAAGCGCCCGGCTCATCTTCCCGCGCCCATACGCCCCATGGCCCCACCGGATTGCAACCCACAAAGGCG
>CALFEW010000368.1 GCA_937958365.1 uncultured Chloroflexota bacterium
TCGGCAATTTGGTGCGGGCGGCAACGGCCGTTGGTACCAAATGGATGCACTGTGGCGGATAGACGTGGTTGCTTGACCACGTTTATCCGCGTACCATTTTGTAAAAGGGCCAAAATTGGGGAAACGGCCGTAAAAGGGTTTGGCTCAGCCTGACAGCGCGCGGTCTATACTTTCCAGGAGTTCGTGCGGGGTGTACGGCTTGGTCAAATATTCGGCGGCGTTGGCGGCGTACAATTGGCGAATGTCCTCAATGGTCGTCATGCGCGGCGTGATGAGAATGATGGGGATGTTGCAGGTGCGCATGGAGTGGCGAAATTGGTGGAATGTCGCCCAGATGTGTTCTCGTTCGGCGCTCATGTCCAGCAGCAGCACATCGGGTGGCTCCTGGTGGACCATGTTGGCTTCTGCATGGGTAGCGCGGATAAATTCAAAACCATGTTGCGCTAAAAAATTGTCTATACTTTCTTCAAACTGCGGCTGTGCTTCAATGTACACAACGGTCCTTTGTAAAGGCATGACTCCCAGACCTCTAAACATGATGTAATCTCAGTGTCAACAAATGAAAGAGCCTGTCGGCGTTGGTCATTTGCTGCAAAACGTAGGTTCACCATATAAAGGCAAACTTACGAACTCCATTAACCGAATCGGCGACCTGACCAGACGATGTGGAACAGGCTGCCGCAAAACATCATACCATTTTGTAGGGTCAGGGCAGTAACACGGCCGTAACCCATTGGTCCTTGTCTGGGAAGAATGTACGGTAAGCCTGACGGCTTGCCTCTGTCTGCTGATTCTTTTATACTTTCCCATAGTCTGACCACTGTCCTCTGCCGGAACAGCCCGGCCACCCAGCAACCCCTTCATTCATTCGGTTCGTGAGCCTACTGGAAAACGCTAAAACGCGGAGATTTTCTCCCTGGCGCTTCTGCGTCTTGGCGTCCTCGTGTTGCCGTAGATTCGGTTTTTGCAATCTGTTAGATGAAAGGAGTATGCCCATGACAATTGCCAATCAGAGTGATCTGCCAGTTTTGCTGGCGATTGATGGTGATCCGGCCGGGTTGCAGGCTGCGGATCGAGAACTGCGCCGCCGTTACAGCGCCGATTATGAGATTCGCTGTGCCGGTTCCGGCCAGGCGGCATTGGCGGTACTGCGAGATTTAAGGGATAACGGCCGTGCCGTCGTCCTCCTTCTCTGCGCGCAGACATTGCCAGACATGACCGGCGTCGAGTTTTTCATCCGCGCCAACCCCCTGCACCCGCAGGCCAAGCGCGGCCTGCTCTTCAACTGGAGCGACCGCCTCACTTCTGAACCCATCTTCCACTCCTTTGCCCTGGGGCAGATTGATGGCTACAGCGCCAGACCTGTCACCCTGGGCAGCCAGCCGGATGAACGCTTTCACGAGTTCATCACCGACCTGCTGCGTGATTGGAGCCGCCTCAATCGCCCGATGTTTCAGGTGGTTCAGATTGTTGGCGAAGTCTGGTCGCAGCGTTCCCACGAACTGCGCGACCTGTTCGAGCGTAACGGCATCCCTTATGGCTTTGTAGACGCCGCCAGCCAGGAAGGCCAGGCCATGCTGCAAAAAGCCGGTTATCCCGATGGGCCATTTCCGGTCCTCATCGTGCTGGACAACCGGGCGCTGCCCAACCCGACCAACGAAGCCATCGCAGACGCCTTTGGCGTGAATACCCGCCTGGAGAATTTCGCTTATGACCTGATTATTGTGGGGGCGGGGCCGGCCGGCTTGTCAGCGGCCGTTTATGGCGCGTCTGAGGGGCTGCATACCATCGTCGTTGAGAGCCGGGCGATTGGCGGGCAGGCAGGCACCAGTTCGCTCATCCGCAATTACCTCGGCTTTCCACG
>CALFEW010000369.1 GCA_937958365.1 uncultured Chloroflexota bacterium
TCACCGACCCCACCGTCTTGTTTGCCGGGCAGCTGTTAACAATACCCGGCGGGCAACCAACGCCAGAGCAATCCACCATCCAACCAACCAACCCACCCACCAACGAACCAACAACCCAACCCACCATCCAACCCGCCAACCCACTCCCAACCACGCTCAACGGACTGCCTCTGTCCACAATTTTGGTTCTGCCGCCCAACGTGCTGGACAACTGCCGCGCCATTTACGCCACCGGGCAGGCGCTGGGCCGCAATGCCCACGCCTTCGCCAAAGTCGGCGACAGCACCATCGAAAACGATCACTTTCTCACCCGTTTCGATGGTGGCCCCTACAACCTGGGCGATTACGCCGCCCTGCAAGGGGTGATTGATTATTTTAGCGGCTCGTTTGCCCGCGACAGCACGGCCGTACGCATTGGCCTGCACTCCTGGACCGTCTTCGATCCGACCTGGGCCGACAAGGCGGTCTGCCAGCCCAACGAAAGCGTCATCGCCTGTGAGTTTCGCCTGCACAATCCGGCCATCGTCCTGATCCGTCTCGGCTCGAACGACGTGGGCGTCCCGGCCATGTACGACGAGAACATGCGCCAGGTCGTGCAATATGCGCTTGACAATGGCGTCATTCCAGTGCTGGGTACCAAAGCCGACCGCCACGAAGGCAGCAACCAGAACAACGACATCCTGCGCCAGATCGCCGCCGACTACCAGATTCCCCTGTGGGACTTCGACATCGTCGCCGGTACACTGCCCGGTCGTGGGTTAGACGTGGATGGCGTTCACATGAACACCTTTTACGCCCACGATTACACGCAGCCGGAAGCGTTCCAACGCGGCCACGCCATGCACAATTTGACGGCGCTGCTGATGCTGGACGCTATTTTGAACGAGGTCATTCTGCCGGCCACTCCCTAACCTGGACAAGCCAAAACCAAAAAAGGTTATCCACAGATTACACAGATTTCACCGACTAAGAATCTGTGTAATCTGTGGACCAACTTCTTGCACAACTTTGCAAGGCACTAACTCCAGACTCATCCTGGCCGCGCATTTAAATGGTAAAATCGGGCAGCAAATTTATGAATGGCAAGGTTTTCAATGCAACTTAGAACACATCGTTTCCTGGCGGGATTGTTGTTGATGGTGATTTTGGCGGCGTGCAGCAGTGGTGGGGAGACCAAAACGGCCGTTACCCTCGCCCCCATCGCCACTGTACCGGCCGTTTTGGAAAGCAACGCAGCAGAATCGGAAGCACCGGCAACCCCAAGCGCCGCCCTCGTGGGCACGGCCGTACCCGCCACCTTACCGCCCACCAACACACCTGTACCGTCAACGGTAACGGCCGTTCCCCCCACGCCCACACCAACGCCCATCCCCGTCAATGGTATCCCCATCACCGACTTCGTCGTCCTGCCGCCGGAGGTGCGCGCTAACGTGCGCCAGATATTTGCGGCCGGGCAGGCACAGGGCCGCGACCCCCAGACCTTCTCCAAGTTAGGCGACTCCACCAGCCTGAACCCCAACTTCCTGGGCAAATTCGACGATCCGGCCAGTTACGTGCTGGGCGACTACGCCTTTTTGCAGCCGACGATTGACTATTACAACGGCCACTTCGCCCGCTACGGCGTGGCCGCCCGCAACGGCCTGCATTCCTGGTCGGTCTTCGACCCCATGTGGGCCGACGAAAAGTGGTGCGAAGCCAACGAAGACGTGCTGGCCTGCGAATTTCGTCTCAACAACCCCAGCATCCTCTTCGTCAAACTCGGCTCCAACGACGCCGGTGCGCCATCCGGCTACCGCTACAACATGCGGCAAGTGGTCGAATTCGCCATCGCCAGCGGCGTCATCCCCGTCCTCGTCACCAAAGCCGACCGCATCGAAGGGCCAGACAACATCAACAACGTCATTCTGCGCGAACTGGCCGCCGAATACCAGATTCCCCTGCTCGATTTCGACATCGTAGCCGAAACCCTGCCCAATCGCGGCCTGAAGGAAAACGACGTCCACATGGTCGAACTCGTCGGCCCCCACGATTTTACCCGGCCCGACACCTTCCAAAGCGGCCACGCCGTCCACGACCTGGTGGCGCTGTTGATGCTGGACGCTATCCGCACAGAACTCGCCTCACCCAGCCCTTAGTACCCGTATTCGGTATTCCGTAGAGCGCCACTTGTGGTAAACGTCAACGGAATACGGTATACGGAATACGGTGTACGGACTTCGGGGACCTGGGCCTATAGGTTCCTGATGGCCTTGATGAGTGCGTTTTCATAACTTTGGCAAGCTGCCCAACCTGGGTTATAATCTTTATTCGGCTCGAAAGTGCGACGCTATTCGGCGCGACGGCTGGAGGGCTACATATCACATGATTGGAGGACAATCCAAATGCCTTTACAAGTGGCAGAAAAAGCCGAAATTTTTACAGAGTTTGGCGCCCATGAGGGCGACACAGGTTCAGCCGAAGTTCAGATCGCCATGTTTGATCGCCGCATCAAGCAGTTACAAGAGCATCTGAAATCTCATAAAGACGACGAAAGCTCCCGGCGCGGGCTGCTCAAACTCGTCGGTAAACGGCGGCGCATGTTGGCCTACCTGCGTAAGAAAGACCCAGAACGTTATCGCGCCATCGTCAAACGCCTGGGATTACGTCGGTAAAATTTTGTTTCATTTGGGGGCGAACTGAGTTCGCCCCCTTGTCGTTGAAGCCAGGGAGATAGGTTTAGGAATTGGGTATTGTCCCCTACCGCAAGCACATCACCCAGGTAGGAGCTAACACCCAGTCCCTAACCCCCCGGCCTCAACATCTTATCCTTTCGGTTGAATAGAAACAGTATGCGGCAAGGTTTGCGCGCTGTTCAGTCGCAATGGTCAACCCAAGAAATGGGTCAACCGATAGTGCCTGCTGAATTTCTCCCTGTTCAACTCGAGATATTTGTGGAGGTTTAAAACACAATGTTACCTGATCATACGTTTACTACTACCGTGGCCGGTAAGACAATTACCTTTGCCAGCGGTAAACTGGCCGAACAGGCCGGTGGCGCGGTCACCATTCGCGTTGGCGACTGCTTGCTGTTGGCTACGGCTACCATGTCCAAGAATGTGCGCGAAGGGTTAGATTTCTTCCCCTTAAGTGTGGATTACGAAGAAAAAATGTACGCGGCCGGCCGCATCCCCGGTGGTTTTTATCGCCGTGAAGGCAAACCAACAACCGACGCGGTTCTCACTTCGCGCCTGACGGATCGGCCGTTACGGCCGTTATTCCCCGACGGAATGCGCAATGAGGTCCAGGTCATCGTCACCACGCTGTCCTCAGACAGTACCCACCACCTGGACATCATGTCGGTTAACGCCGCCAGCGCCGCCCTGACCATCTCCGACGTTCCCTGGAATGGACCGGTTGCGGCCGTGCGTGTGGCTTACATTAACGGCCAACTGGTGGTTAACCCCACTTTGCCGGAAATGGAAGGCAGCACGCTGGACCTGCGCCTGGCCGGCTCTCGTGACGCCATCATTATGGTGGAAGCGGGCGCCAACGAA
>CALFEW010000370.1 GCA_937958365.1 uncultured Chloroflexota bacterium
CATCCTGCACGTAATGTCCGGCATCGGCATAACGAATGACTTTCGCCTGCGGGAATACCGCCGCCCACCGATTTAATTCTTTCTCGCGGAAGGCAATGTCCTTCATGCCCCAGGCCAGCATCGTCGGCTTGTCTGTTAAATTCGCCCGTTTCTGCCAAAGCTGCGCCAGCCAGTCGGTTGAGGCGATGATTTCGCGGGGGAATACCCAGCTTCCTTTGCGGCTTTGTGTCGTTGGCAGTGGTTTTAGATAGTGCGCGTGAATGTGCGGCGTTAGTTTGCTTTTGTCGCCGTAAGCCATCCGCACCACAACTTTGGCAAAGAAGTTGAAGTTACGAATGAGAAACCGCCCCACAACCCCGCCCATAAACCCACTAAACCCCCGAAAATACCAGTCGTCGTTCACCGGCCACAGCCAGGTGTTCAAAATAACCAGCCGTTTGATCTTCTCCGGGTTGTTGATGGCGTAGGACAGGCCAATTGGCCCGCCCCAATCTTGCACCACGAGCGTGATTCCGGTCAAATCGAGGGCATCCAGAAAGGTCTGCAAATTGGCGGCATGGGCTTGCGGTCGGTACGACCAATCGTATGGCTTGTCTGACAGGCCAAAACCGATGTGATCCATGGCAATGCAGCGGTAACGGCCGTGCAACTGCCTGATAAGGCTTCTGTACACAAAGGACCAGGTCGGATTACCATGAACCATGACAATTGGCTCTCCCGCGCCTTCGTCTACATAGCTCATCTGGCCCATGGGCAGGCTGAATTGTTGCGGGGTAAACGGGTATTCGCGCTGATCAATCCACGCAGGCGTCATCTGTTTTGCTCCTTTTTGGGCAGAAAGAATCTGTTATGTACAATTCTAGTCGCTGAATCAATGATATACTGCGACCTGTTCAGTTATACACGTCTAGCCGGGAATCTGAAAAGGAAAATGATGATTAAAAAAGCATTGAAAATAGTTGGCATTCTCTTGCTTGCGCTGCTGGGGCTAGTCCTGGTATTGGGGCTAATTCCTGTGTCTGTGCCCGACCTGCCCTCATCGCCAGCGCCGGCCGCCGATTACGATGAAGCGATGCAGCGCTTTACGGCCGTTCAAGCCGCCGAAGAAGGTACTTTGATGAGTCCTAAATCAGCTTCTGTGTTGATGACCCATGGCCAGGCGACGGACAAGGTCTATGTGCTGATTCACGGCTGGACCAATTCACCCTTACAGTGGGTGGATTTTGGGCAGTTGCTATTTGACCGTGGCTACAATGTCCTCATTTTACGGATGCCGTATCACGGTTTGGCCAGTCATAATGTGGGTGAGCTGCGCCATGCTACGCCGGAATTGATCCGCGATTACGCCGATGAAGTGGTGGATATTGCCGCCGGATTAGGCGATGAAGTCCACGTCGTCGGATTGTCGGGCGGGGCCACCGTCGCCTCCTGGATGGCGCAAAACCGGGCGGATGTGACCCGCGTGATGTCTATTGCGCCGATGTTGGGGATTGGCCGGCTGCCCAGTTTTTTGGATTACATGGCGCTCAATTTTGCTTCCAGAGCGCCCAATTTCAATCCAACTTCGCCAAGTGAGCCTGTGCGCGAGCATGTGTATCGCGGGCAATCTTCCAGGGGGGTTGCCAATTTGAAGCTGTTTGCCCGTGCGGTTTTGCAGGAGGCGGAGGGAGGGGAAACGGCCGTTGCCAACATCATCGTCGTCACCAACGACAACGACACCACCGTCAACAACAATCTTGCCGACGCCTTGACGGAAATCTGGCAGGGAACAGGCGCATCCGTTACCACTTATGTCTTCCCGAAAGAATTGGGCTACCCGCACAACGCCATTGATCGCACCTCCAACCCGGATGCGGACGCGGTTTATGCGACTTTGTTGGAACTGCTGGGCGAAGCCAAAGAGTAAAGATGGAAGATTGGCGGTCGTCAATCCGCCAATCTTTCACCTTCTATCTCCGTGAAAACATTCCTCAACCATAAAAAACTCAGCCTCGTCCTTGTTGGGCTGGCGCTGATGATCGGCATTGCCTCGTCGGCGGTTTTTGTCCGCAATCGGAAGCAAAGTCCGACGGTTTC
>CALFEW010000371.1 GCA_937958365.1 uncultured Chloroflexota bacterium
CGCCGACGAATCGGCCCACATCATGGACGCCTTTGTCAGCCTGCCCCAGGTCGAGTCTGTCTCCGGGCATGGTCCGACCAAATCCAGCGTCGTTTTGCACAACGGCGTGCAGGTAGATTTGCGCGTGCTGCCCGCCGAACGTTGGGGGACGCTGCTTTCCTATTTTACCGGCAGCAAAAACCACAACGTGCGCCTGCGCGAACTGGCCCTGAAGCAAGGTCTTAGCCTTAACGAACACGCCTTCACACCCACGCCGGAAGACGGCCGTCCGGAAATCCTCTGCGCCACCGAAGAAGAGGTGTATACCACGCTGAACCTGCCCTACATCTTGCCCACCCTGCGCGAAGATACCGGGGAAATTGAGGCGGCGATTAACGGCCGTCTCCCCCAGGTTGTGCAGCTTACCGACGTGATCAGCGATCTCCACATGCACACCACCTGGTCAGACGGCAAACTCAGCGTCCTGGAAATGGCGCAAATCGCCAAAGCGCAGGGGCTGCGGTACATCGTCATCACCGACCATTCGGCCAGTTTGGGCATTGCCAACGGCTTGTCGGTGGAACGGCTGCGCCAGCAAGCCGCTGAAGTGCGCGCCGCCGATGCCGCGCTTGGCCCCGATTTTCGCGTGCTGCATGGCACAGAGATGGAAATCAAGGCGGATGGCTCGTTGGATTATCCTGACGAGGTGCTGGCGGAACTGGATTTTGTTATTGCCAGCCTGCACACCAGCCTCAGCCAGCCGCGAGAGCAGATTACCCAGCGGCTCCTCAACGCCATCCGCAATCCCCACGTAGACATGATCGCCCATCCCACCGGCCGTCTGCTGCCCGATCGGTCAGGCGCGGATCTGGATATGGACGTGGTGCTGGCAACGGCCGTGTCCACGCAAACCATCCTGGAAATCAACGCCAACCCGCAGCGCCTGGACTTACGCGACAGTCACGTGCGCCGCGCTGTAGAATTGGGCGCTAAAATCGCCATCAACACCGACGCCCACCATCCCGACCACTTTGCCTTTCGCCACTACGGTGTGGCCGTTGCCCAACGCGGTTGGGCAACGCCGGACGTGGTGGTGAATACCTGGCCTGTTGAGCAGTTCCTGGCCTTTTTGCAGGAGAAAAACCCATGAGTTCGTCCACGGCGCAAACGATGGTCTTAAAGAGCGCGTTCGGCGACGTTGATCGGGTCAGCCTGGAAGCGCTGCGGGCGGTAGCCCGCAAAGTGAAATATCCACCAAACACGGTGCTGACTCGCCAGGGTGAAATCGAACACACGCTTTATTTGGTTGTTGACGGCCGTGTCGCCGTGACTCAGGTATTGGAAGATGGCTCGGAACGCCTGTTGGGTTTTGTGGGGCCGAACAAAACGTTTGGCGAGATGAGCCTGATTGACGACACGCCGCGCATGGCGACCTGCACCACATTGGTAGAAACGACCGTGTTGGAAGTGGACGAAACCGTGTTTGATCAGGTGGTGATGCAAAGCCCGGCCGTGGCTTACACCATGCTGCGCAAAATTTTGGAAAGCTCACGCACCATTGACCGGGCGGCGATTCAGGAATTGAACGAGAAAAATGCCTCGCTGCAAAAAGCGTACCAGGACCTCCAGGCCGCCCAGGCGCAATTGGTGGAAAACGAACGTATGCAGCGCGAGATGGAGTTGGCGGCGCAAGTGCAGCGCAGCTTGCTGCCGGAGACTTTGCCCGATTTCCCGGATTACCATTTTGCGGCCTATATTGAACCGGCGCGCCAGGTGGGCGGCGATTTTTATGACGTGGTTGCGCTGGACGACGAACACGTGGGTTTGGTGCTGGCGGACGTGGCCGACAAGGGCTTTCACGCAGCGCTGTTTATGGCGGTTTCGCGCACGCTGTTTTTGCAGGAAGGCAAACATTCGTTATCGCCGGCGCAGGTGGTGGAGGCCGTCCATCGGGGGATGATGGAGGTGTCGGCGACGGATGATATTTTTGTGACGGCGTTTTATGGCGTGCTGCACCGGCCGAGCGGCCGTCTGACGTATGTGCGGGCGGCTCAGGAACGGCCGTTGCTCTTTCGGCCCGGTGAAGGGGTGCGGGAATTACCGGCAGACGGCCGTTTCCTGGGCATGTTCGACGAGCTGACTCTGGTGGAAGACACAGTTTACTTGCAGCCGAACGACCGGCTGATTATTTTTAGTGATGGCGTGCCGGATGCAGTCAATCCTGCCGGGCAGCGATATGGTTACAAGCGGCTGTGGGCGGCTTTGGAGAGTGGCGCTGGGTTAACGGCCGTGGCCCTCGTTCAGCACATCGTCACCGATTTAGACCAGTGGTCCCTGGACGCCTCTCCTTTTGATGACGTCACCCTGCTGGTCGTCGCTGTCTGAGCGAGCAAATTCCACCCATGGCTGCAAATCAAACCCTCCCAACGCCTAATTATCAAACAGCAACCATCAACTAACCGGAGAGTGCATGGCTCGATACCAGGTTCCCCCGGACCCA
>CALFEW010000372.1 GCA_937958365.1 uncultured Chloroflexota bacterium
CGGCTGATTGGCATAGACCAGATTCGTCACCTGCCACGCGCCGTCCACGCGCTCCAGCGTGTAGGTGGCGTCCAGCGTGTACGGGCCGCGATGGCCCAGCACCGGGTCGTCGAAGTCGGGGTAGCCGTTGGGAGCTTCGTAGAGGGTGTCGTCCCACGTTTCGCGTACAGTCACAACGGCCGTATCCGGCCCCTGCAAATCAAACGAGCGATAGTTGGCGCTGATCCACTGTCGCCCGATGTATTGCCCGGCAGCGGCCAGTTCCGCCAGTTCTGCCTGGAAGAACGGCCGTGGACCTTCCGGCCAATCACTAATTGGGTCCCAGAAAACCCAGGGAATATCCCGCTGGAAGGTGTAAATGGCTTGCTGGGCAAAGGCGAATTCAGTTTCGGCAGAGAAGAAGGTGGTGATCCACGACGGCCGTTCCACCCCATCCCCCGCATCCAACATCTCGCGCCACTTCTCATCCGTCAGGCGGTCGGCGGCCGGCCAGGGGAATTCGTAGTACGAGAAGACACCGCCCTTCGCCACTTGCAGGTAGACCGTGCCGTCTTCGGCGATGGTTGGCACGACGGCATACAACTCATCTACCCGCCCCACGCCCACTTCCAGCACCGTCGGATCGGGCACGCCGTCGCGCACATAATCGGGCGCGGTGGCAACGTCGGCGATAACGGCCGCTTGCGGTTCCTCGTCCATGTAGGGCTGGGCAAAGGGGTCTTCGTCGGGCGTGTCGCCGGAAGCCATCACCAGATGCTCCAGTTCGCCGCCGTAGTAGCGGATCAGGTAGGCTTCGTCTTCGGTCAGCGGCTCGCCGCGCAGCTCTTTTTCGGCCATCACCTGGAAGGCATCGGCCAGGCGGATGAGGCGATTGAGGCTGTCGGCGTCTTTCTCGGTGAGCAGGCCACGGTCGCCCATGCCTGTCAGCGTCATCGTCGCCAGGGCGGAGAGGCGGGCGTAGAAGGCGGGAACCGGTTCCACGTAGCCAACGGCCTCTTTAGGCGAGGGTGGATTAATGCCGCCGCCGCCCAATTCGGCGTAGGCTTGTTTGGCGTAGAGGATGGTATCGTGCTTCAGTTCGGCCCAACTGCCCAGGCTGGTGGAAAGCTGCTTGTCCAGCCAGGCGTCGGAGAGCATGAACTGTGGGTAGCCTTCGGCGGGTACGTCTAAAAGCGGCTGCAAGGTGTAGAGCCAGCCATTGTAGAGCGTTTCCGTCCAGTCAGCGGCGGTCAGGCTGCCGGTCCAGGCGCGCATTTTTGCCATCTGTTCCGGGTAGCTGGCGTAGGCGGTTTCGCTCAGGCCATCGAGGATGGCATAGGCGCGGTCGGAACCCATGGCGGCCATCACGTCCAGGCCGTTGGGCAGTTGGCGCGGCTCATCGGTTGTGCCGACGTTGCGCCAGATGAGTTCGCGGAAGATGTAGGCGTCGGGGACGAAGCGCTGGCCCATGAAGCGGAAGCCTTTGGTTACGTCTTCGACGTCGTCGGTTTCGCTGATGACGAGGCCCAAAATGCGGGGCGGCGGGAGTAAATCGGCGGCGGCGATGAAGGTAGTGAGGTTGGCTTCGTCGCTGAGGGTGGTGAGGTCGGGGTCTGCGCCGTAAACGGCCGTTATCACATCAATATACTGGAACGCCGTCAAATCATCGCTGCGGCCCACCAGGAAGGCGGTGGGATCGTACAAATCGCGCCAGACGTCCAGGGCAGGACGGCCGTTCACCGTCGCGTTTTGCAGGGCGTTCACCAGCAGCAGGGCGGAGCGGGTTTCGGCGCGGCCCACGGCCAGGTCGTTGCTTTTCAGGCGGAAGGTCATACGGCCGTACCACATCATGCTCTTGAAG
>CALFEW010000373.1 GCA_937958365.1 uncultured Chloroflexota bacterium
CAATTTAACTATCGCCCAAAGTCACAACGTCTTCTTGCCCGCCCGTTGTTTCCGCATTCGACTTCACAAGTTCACGCAAAATAACCACGATGATCAGGGCGCTGACAAACAAGGCGGCAATCACCACGCGCTGCACACCGGGCGACAATTTGTTGAACATGGCAAAATTTAGACGCGAATCCTGGGGAACGGCCGTTTCCACTGCTTCACTTATTTCACTCATCGGACTCCTCCAAACGAACAAAAGTTGCTGCAAATCATACCCGAAAATCGTTGAACCGGCAGGTCAAAACAGGTCGGGTTTTACCCGGCAATGAGTTCTTTGTTAATTTCGGCCACGCTGGCGCAGCCACACAAACCCATGGCCAGGTCAATCTCGAAGCGCAAAATCTCCAGCGCCCGCTCTACACCACGCTGGCCGTCGTAGGCCAGGCCCCACAATACCGGGCGACCCACAGCGACGGCGTTGGCTCCCAGCGCCAGCGCTTTGATCACGTCGGTTCCCCGCCGGATGCCGCCATCCAGCAGGACGAGCAGACGATTGTCAACGGCCGTTACAATTTCCGGCAGGGCATCAATCGTCGCCGGGGCGGTGTCCAACTGCCGCCCACCGTGATTAGAGACGATGATTCCGGCCACGCCATAATCCAGCGCCCGCCGCGCATCTTCAGGATGCACAATGCCCTTCAAAAAGACCGGCAGTTTGCTGGCCGCGCACAACCACTCCACGTCCTTCCAGGAAAGCGATTGGTCGAACAGCGAAGCCACGTAAGCCGCCAGCCCGGAATCTTGCGCGCCCTGGGGAAATTGTTCTTGCCCGGCCGGCATCAAATTCTTCACCGACAGGCCGGCTGGCAGTTGGAAGCGGTTGCGCACGTCGCGCTCGCGTCGCCCCCAGATTTGGGCGTCCACCGTCAACACCAGCGCCGAACAGCCGGCCGCTTCGGCCCGCTGCACCAGCGCAGCCGTGGCCGCCCGGTCTTTGTACACGTACAACTGAAACCAGACCGGTCCCTGCGCAGCGGCCATCACGTCTTCAATGGAGGTGGTGGAAAGCGTGCTTAAAATCATGGTGGTTCCGGCCGCGCCGGCGGCCTTCACCGTGGCAATTTCGCCATCGGGATGGGCCATGCGGTGGAAAGCAGTGGGCGCAATCAGCAGCGGCATACTCAGCCGCTCGCCCAACAGGGTTACGGAAATGTCGCGCTGGCTGATGTCTTTGAGGACGCGGTAATTCAGCCGGATGCGGTCGTAGGCGGCATGGTTTTCGCGCAGGGTAATTTCATCGTGAGCGCCGCTGGCGTAATAATCGTAGGCCATCGGCGGCAGCTTTTCACGCGCTATCGCTTCAAAATCGTAGATATTGATGGGTTCCATTTATTCTCCTTTTTCCTGTAAATCATCGCGCACCGGCGCTTTTAAAGGCAAGCCAATGCGATAGGCGGCCGAAGCCAGGGCGTGAGAGGTCACGGGGCCGGCTATCATCAACAAAACAATTAAAAGCAGGGCGCGGCCCCAGCCCAACGGCGTCCAGGCAGCCGCGCCAACCAACAACAAGACAACGCCAAACACGCCGACCTTGCCGGTGGCGTGCAGCCGGGTATACACGTCCGGCAGGCGGACCAGCCCGATGATGCCCACTACGGAAAAGAATGTGCCGGCGATAACGGCCGTTAACGCAATCAACTGCCAGACAATTTCCATTTGTCACCTCTTAAAACATCTCTTCGTCGGCCACGTATTTCGCCAGGGCAATCGTACTGACAAAGCCCAAAGCCGCCAGCCCAATCGCCACGTCTATGTAGATGCTGTCACGGTAAGTCAGCGCCAACAGCACCAGCACCGCCAAAAACAACGTGCTGACCAAATCCACGCCAATCAGGCGATCTATCACATTTTCGCCGCGCCACACGCGCCACACCGCCACGGCAATCATGCCGATGTGGATGAGCAAGGACAGGTAAATTGCGGTGGTCAAAATCGTTGTCAGCATAACATGCCTGTTTGGGAGATTGGAGATTGGAGACCAGGGACTGGTTCAGTCTTCAGTCTCCGCCACATCTACGGGAAAATCTTCGCCAACAAATCTCGGCGCTGCGTTTGGGCGTCCAGCACGGCCGTTTCCGCCGCCGATACGTCCAATGCGTGAGTATACATCACACCATCCGCGTCTATTTCCACCACCATCTCGCCCGGCGTCAGGGTGATGGCGTGGGCGCTGAGCGCCGTGCCCAGCTCCGATTGGCAGCCCGAAGGGATGGCGATTATGCCCTGGCGGAGAGACAGCCGGGGATTCAGCACCAGCCGGGCCACCTGAACGCCACTCACCAACAACTCCCAGAGCAGCGTGAAAATGTAACGCAGCAGGGCAAAAACGGCCGTGCCGCCATTGCGCCAGTTGAGCGGCCGCAGGTGTGGCCGCAGCAGCGCCAACACCCCCACAGACAGCAGCAAACCCATCACAATGTTGCTCAGTTGCAGGTTTGAGGTCAGCGCCAGATACACCAGCGTCAGCAAAAAAACAGCCCGCGCATAATAGTACATACTCAACCTCCAAACACAGCGCGAATGTACACGGTCGGATCGGCCAGGGAAGCGCTGGCCGCCTGGGCCGCCGCCACCAGCGGCTCCGCCCAAAGGCCCAGAGCCACAATCAAGACCAACAACAACGCCGGAGCCAGCAGCCGGTCGCCGGTGGGTTTGGTATAAATGCCCTCCGCCGGCGCCAGCCACCAGATGCGCTGGAAAGCGCGCACCGTGTACATGAGCGTAAAAATACTGGTCAGGCCAATCAGCAAAAACGCCCAGGTGCGCGCCCCGGCGACGCCGCTGTTAAACAGCAGCGCCTTGCTGACAAACCCGTTGGTCGGCGGAATACCGGCCAGAGCCAGGCTGCCGACAAAGAAAAGAATACCGGCGGCGGGCAACGGCCGTCCCACCCCCGTCACCACGTCAAACGCCGCCGATTTGATGGACGCCCGGCTGGCAATGTACCCGGCCAGCATCAGCATCGCCGCCTTGATCAGGCTGTGGTTGAAGGCAAACACAATCGCGGCCGCGATAGACAACTGCGTGCCCCAGCCAATGCCCACCAGGATAAAGCCCACCTGGGCCAGCGTCGAATAAGCCAACATGCGCTTGACGTTGTGGGTTCCCAGCGCCGACAGCCCGCCAAAGATAACGCCCACGACGCCCAAAACCAGCAGCACGGCGCGAATCATCGGGGCCTGGGCCACAAACAGCAGCGTGGTCATGCGCAGGAAGCCGTAGACCCCTAATTTAACCACCACGGAAGACAACATGGCGCTAACGGCCGTTGGCGCGGCGGCGTGAAAATCGGGCTGCCAGAAGTGGAAGGGGAAGACGGCGCTCTTCACCATGAACCCGGCCATGAGGAAGGCGATGCCCGGCAGGAGCAACGGCCGTCCGCCACCCGCCGCCACCCGTCCCGCCAGATCGGCCATGTTTAACGTGCCGTAGGAGATGTACAGGCTGCCTACGGCCAACAGCATAAAAAAGGAGGCCAGCAAACTGATGTAGAAATATTTATAGGCCGCTTCCGCGCCGAAGGTGTCGTCGGAAACGGCCGTTAGCACCGTGCCAGAAATCACCAGCAGCTCGGCGAACACGTACAGGTTGAACAGGTCGCCGGTCAACATTGCCCCGGTCAGGCCGGTCGCCAGTGTCAGGAAGAGCGGGTAAAACGTGGGATACGTAACGACCTGGTCTTTGCTGCCCAGCGCATACACGATGCCCATCACCATCACCAACTGGGTCATCACCACAAAAATGGCCGCCAGCGTGTCGGCCACCAGCACGATGCCAAAGGGCGCAGACCAATTCCCGGACAGGTAAACCACCGGCTGCCCGGTTTGTTGTACGGTTTGCAGCAGCCATAAGCTGGCCGCCAGCGACGTAAGCATCGCGCCCAGCGACCAATAGGCCTGTAACGGCCGTTGCTTACGCAGCAGCAGCCCCACCATCGCCCCCGTCAGGGGAATGATGATCGGCAGCGCCGCCAGAAAATCAGCCAGCATCAACTCGCCACATCTCCCTCAATTGACAATTGACCATTAAAAATTGACGATTGACCATTGTTAATTCTTCAACCCATTCACTTCGTCTATATCGGCCGTTTGATAGCGGGCGGAGATGACGTACAGCAGCGCCAGGACAAACGCCGTGCCACCCATGCTGATGACAACGGCCGTTAGAATCAACGCCTGGGGCAGCGCATCGCTGCGCACGCCGGTCGTCGTCGTGTAGGCTGCCTCCGCGCCCTCGTAAGCGCCGGTACTCAACAAAAACAGGTTCACCGCATTGGCTAAAATCATCAGACCAATCACCGAGCGAATCACGTTGCGCCGCAGCATCTGAAAAACGCCAATGGCGAATAATAAACCGACTGCAATCGCCGTTAATAATTCCATATATCACCTTTTACGGATAGGTGCAGGAGTGTAGGGTATGTCCCCAATCCCCCCCACCCCTAATCGCCAATCCCTAATCCCCCTCCTTTCCATCCGGGTGTCCCAACGAACTGATCATCCGCGCCGCGCTGCCCAAGACGGCCAGGCAGATAGACACCTCGAACAAAAAGGAGGTGCTGATATGAAAACCAGCCGGCAAAAAATGCCACCCGGCCGTAAAATCGTAGTTGCCCAAAAAACTGCCAGTCAGAACGGCCGCCAGACTGCCCGTAACAATTGCCAGCAGCACCCCGGCCCCGACAAAGGTCGTGGCCCGCAGCCAGGGCAGGCGGCGGCGGGTCTCCTCGTAGCCAAAAACCACGTACCACAGCGCCACCGCCAGGCTGATGATCACCCCGGCGGTGAAGCCATCGCCCGGCTGATCATGGCCGTACATCATGTGGGTAATCCCGATCATCATCGCCACCGGCAGGGCGACGTACGCCGGGGCGCGCACAAACGCGGAGGTCCGCAGGCCGCCGACCCCGAAAGAGAGCGGTGATGGGGAAACGGCCGTCACCTTCCCCCCATTCTCGCGCCGATTGTCGCCGTGCTTTTGGGTGGCATATAGCAGCAAGGTATAAATGCCCAGCCCGGCCATGCCAAACACGCTAATCTCCAGCAGCGTGTCCAACGCCCGAAAATCTACGACAATCGCACCCACAATGTCCGTCGCGCCGGTGAGCGCCTTGGCGTTGGCGGCGTAATAGGGCGTCACCTGGCTGATGCGGGGCTTGTCCAACAACGCGCTGAGCGTCAGCAGCATGACCAGCAGGCCAATAGCGCCGGCCACAACCACATCCCGCGTAATAGACCAGCGCGAATACTGCAAAATAGCGGCCACTTCTTGCGCTTTGCGGCGCTGGCGGCGCGGCAGCCGGGTCAACGCCAGGACCAAAATGACCACCGACAAAATGTCTACCACGATCTGCACCAGGGCGACGTCCGGGGCCGGTTCCAGGACAAACAGTAAAGCCATGCTCAATCCGGCCGCGCCAAACGCTAACACCGCGTGGAAATCCCGCACCAAAATCACAGACATAAGCGAGGCGGCCACCACCAGAAGCAGCGCAAACAACCGCAGCACAACCAGTTCGCCGCTAAAATCCAGGCTGGGCCAGGAGCCAGGGGCAATGATTCGCAGGCTTTGCCCGCCCATGCCCAAAACCAGCAGCACCGTGGCGGTGAGCATGATGAGGAGATACGGCCGTAACCGCCCCTGCTGCAACCGCGTCGCCCAATAACCACCCTTGTCAATCGCGGCCAGCACCCAGGCATACAGGCTGTTAAAGGAAAGCTGCGGCAAAATCACCGCCAGCCATGCCCGCACCTGATTCCGCCGCAGGAAAATGACCATACCCAGCGAAATCGCCACCAGCGACAGCAATAATTCCACCGTCAGGCCGTGAAACAGCACAGTGGAAACCTTCACTTTCGCGCCAAAAGCCGCCGCCGCCGCCCCCGCCAGGAAGGTGGCCTCGTCCTTCGGGCCGGGCAGCACACTGAGAATCAGCGATAGCACGGCCGGTACGGCGGGCGCTAACCACATCGGCCAGGGCGCTTCATGGGCGTGAACGGCCGTATCCTTCGGCCGGCCCATAAACGTTTCCCAAATAAACAAACCGGCCTGCGCCAGCATCAACGAACCGGCCAGCACACTGGCCCAACGAATAAGCCCGGCCACCACCGGTGGCATGTTGGTGATGGTAACGAGCAAGGTCTCTTTCGCCAGGAAGCCAAACATCGGCGGCAGCCCGGCCATCGAAAGCGCCGCCAGCACGCCCACGGCAAACGTGTAAGGCATTGCCTTATGTAAACCACCCAACCGGCGAATGTCCCGCGTGCCCGCCTCATGGTCCACGATACCGGCCACCAAAAAGAGCGCACTCTTGTAAAAAGCGTGAGCCACCACGCCGATTACCAGCGCCTTATACGCCTCCGGCACGTCCTGGCCGATGAGCATCACCAACACACCCAACTGGCTGATGGTGGAATAGGCCAGCAGCG
This sequence comes from uncultured Chloroflexota bacterium, assembly GCA_937958365.1. Taxonomy (GTDB): domain Bacteria; phylum Chloroflexota; class Anaerolineae; order Promineifilales; family Promineifilaceae; genus Leptovillus. The sequence goes on from CALFEW010000373.1 coordinate 6,477, forward strand.
CCTTCAGATCGTTTTGTTTCAGGCCCAGGTAAGCGCCCACCAGCATGGTGATGCCGCCAAAAATCGTCAGCAGCCAGAACCAGGCGTCGGTGAAACCCAGGGCGGGATTCATGCGGGCCATCAGGTAGATACCGGCCTTAACCATCGTCGCTGAATGCAGGTAGGCGCTGGCCGGTGTGGGCGCGCTCATGGCTCCTGGCAGCCAGATGTGGGCGGGCCACTGGGCGCTCTTGGTGAACGCGCCAAAGGCCACCAGCGCCAACATCACCAGATAAAAATCATGGCTGCGCAATACGTCGCCGCTGCTGAGGATGGTGGCGAAGTCCGTGCCACCGGCGGCGTGGCTGACAAACAGCAGCCCGGCCAATAAGGCGATGCCGCCGCCGCCGGTGATGAACAACGCCCGAAATGCGCCATAACGCGCCTCTTCATATTGGTATTTGTAGGCCACCAACAGGTAAGAGAGGATGCTGGTCCCTTCCCAGAAGATGAACAGCGTCAGCACGTCGCCGGCCGTGACGACGCCCAACATAGAGACCATGAAGAGCAGCAAATAGGTGAGGAAGCGCCACGCGCCCTGATCGCCTTTGAAGTATTGGCCGGTATAAACGACGACCAGCGCGCCAATGAATGTGACCAACAGGCCAAACAAGACGCTCAGGCTGTCTACATAGAAGCCGAGGCTTAAATCAAGGGAAGGCAGCCAGGTCCACTGCCAGGTGAAAATAAGACCTTCGTTGACTTGGGGGACACGCAGCGCCAGCAAGACAACGGCCGTTAACGGGGCCAACGCCAGCAGCCAACTCAGCCGGGTGATGGAAAGCCGGTGATTCAGGGCCGGCAGGCCAAAAGCAGCGGCTATCAGCGCAGCCGCGCCAATGATGAGGAGTGGCAAAAAAATTGCTGAATCAGTCATGCGTGATTATGGGTGTAA
>CALFEW010000374.1 GCA_937958365.1 uncultured Chloroflexota bacterium
ACAGGGCGGTGCAGTCGGCGACGGTGCGGCCGAACATGCTCACCTGGTCCAGCGACGAGGCAAACGCTACCACACCCCAGCGGGAGATACGGCCGTATGTTGGCCTTAAGCCCACCAGACTGCAAAACGAGGCGGGCTGGCGTACGCTGCCGCCGGTGTCGGTTCCCAGGGCGGCGTAGGCCATGCCGGCGGATACGGCCGTGGCGCTGCCGCCGCTGCTGCCGCCCGGTACGCGCTCCAAATCCCACGGATTGCGCGTCGTAAAATAGGCCGAATTTTCCGTGGAGGACCCCATGGCAAACTCGTCGGTGTTGGTTTTGCCCAGAATGACGGCGCCCGCTGCCTTCAACTTTTGCACGACGAAGGCGTCATAAGGCGGGATAAAGCCTTCCAGGATTTTGCTGCCGGCGGTGGTGGGCGCGCCTTGCACGCAGATGATGTCTTTGATGGCTACCGGAATGCCGAGCAGCGGGCCATCTTCGCCGTTGGCGCGCCGCTGGTCGGCGGTGGCGGCCTGTTCCATCGCCAGTTCATCGGTGATGGTGAGGTAGCTTTTCAGGTCGTTGTCCAGTTCGACAATGCGGTCCAGCATGGCCTGGGTCAGGGCCACACTGCTGGTTTCGCCGCGTCGTAGGGCGCTGCGGGCTGCGGTTAGGGTTGTTGGAATCATAGTTGGTTGGTTTGATGGTTGGTTGGTTTGATGGTTGGTTGGTTTTCGCTAACAAACTAACCAACTCGCCAACCAACCAACTTACTCTTCTAGTACCGACTGGATGAGAAACTGGTTCTGCGCCTGCTGTGGCGCGTTGAACAGCACGTCTTCGATGAGTAAGGAGGGGGCGACCACGTCGTCGCGCAGCACGTTTTCCTGGGCGATGGCGTGGGCGGTTGGCGCAATGCCGGTCAGGTCTAGCTCGGTGAGCATTTCGGCGTATTCCAAAATGGCCGTCAGTTGTTCCAGATATTGTGCTTTTTCGGCGTCGGTCAATTCCAGGCGGGCTAAGTGGGCGATTTTTTCTACGTCTTGCAGGGTTAGAGACATGGGTTTCTCCTGGAGTTGGTCTGGGCGAGATTATAACATTGGGTCAAAGGGGGGACAAACGGCCGTTACTCACCCTCAGCCTGCCAGCCGTTTAGACCAATCAGCGGCACAAACGCTGCCGGGGCCAGGTCTTCTTCTTCATAGTCTACGGCGCTGCGGCGGTGCAGCAGGCGCATCTCCTGGTAGTGGCGCGTCGCGCCCACCGGCATGATCAGACGGCCGTTCATCGCCAACTGCTCCCGTAACGCCTGGGGAATGTGCGGCCCACCGGCCGAAACCAGGATGGCGTCGAAGGGGGCGGCTTCCGGCCAACCCAGCGTGCCGTTGGCGTGGCGCAGGTGGACGTTGCGGATGCCCAACGCCGCCAGCCGTTCCTGGGCATAGGCCACCAGTTCGGGCAGGCGTTCCACGGCGTACACTGCGGCGGCGAGTTGGCTGAGAACGGCCGTGGCGTACCCCGACCCCGCGCCGACTTCCAGCACCCGATGGCCGGGCAGCACGTTTAGCGCCTGGATCATGGTGGCGATGATAAAAACCTGGGAGATGGTCTGACCGCAGGGAATGGGCAGGGGTTGATCGCTGTAGGTGAATTCTTGCCAGACGTCGGGGACAAAAAGTTCACGGGGAATGCGGCCGATGGCCTGAAGCACGGCCGTCTGACAAATCCCCCGCTCTTGTAAGTGAGCGATCATCACCGCCCGCTGCTGAGAGAATGGTGGGGGAACGGCCGTTTGCTTGCTCATGCCAGCACCTTAATACCTGGTTTACTCAGACAACCATCTTCTCTTCATCGGTGCGGGCATCATTGTCCTGGTCTTCGTCATGTTCAAAGCGGCGCTGGAATTCTTCTTCAGTCCAGAAATTTTCCGGCGCAGTCAGCTTATCAATGTACAAAACGCCATTCAAATGGTCAATCTCATGCTGAAAAATGCGCGCCGTCCAGCCATTCAGGCGCAGTTTTATCTTTTTGCCGTGCCGGTCCAGGGCGCGCACGCGAATGGATTCATGCCGCTCCACTTCGCCCAGATAGCCGGGGATAGAAAGGCAGCCTTCCACCCCATCCACCAGCGAACGCGAACGCCAGATGATCTCCGGGTTGGCGATGACAAACATCTGGCGCGAATCGGGGATGTCTTGTCCATTTTCGTCTTGTCTGGGCGGCGTTTCGATGACGCTCAACTGCAAGTTCCGATTGATTTGCGGTGCGGCCAGACCAACGCCGTTGGCCTGACGCATGGTCTCGAACATATCGTCAATCAATTGTTGCAGCTCGCCATCGAAGCTGGTTACCGGCCGGGTTTTCTGGCGTAAAATTTTATCGGGTAACTTTACAATGTTTAATATACTCATAGGTTTATCACTACCTTTGCACTTTTAAGAAATGGGATGCAGATTTTCACGGATGCGGCGGATTAACGCCGATAGTGCTGGTTCTTATCCGCGAAAATCGGCCGCATCGGCGTTTATCCGCGTCCCATCCATCAATCTGCAAACATAGTGTTTATTGTAGCCAAAGATAGTTTTATTGGCAGTAAGTTGAGGGAAGCGGGTGGTTGGATCGCCTGTTTACGTTGTCAGACCGAAGCGCCTGAATCGGTTGCTTCCACGTATTCACCCGGTCGTGGCGTGCGGCGAGGAATGCGCTCTTGTTCAATGGCCTGCCGGTAAACGTCCAGCAGCACAACATACTCTTCCCGCCGGTCTGCGCCGCGCTGCCGCCTTTGCTGCTCTTCGTATAGCTCCAGCTTCTGGAAAATGTCGGCCTGAATGAGGCTGGGTTTGGGTACTTTCTCAAATGTGATGTCTGTATCCACACCGGCCGTATCTATAAACACGCTGCCATAATTAAAGAGGGTCGGCAGCAGGCCGGGTCGGTCGGCGTTGACGTTTTGCACTTTGGCAATGGAGGCTTGTTTGCGGCTGACGCCAAAGCCGAAGGGCTTGCGGTCTATGTCTATAACAAATCGGTCCGTTACCTGGAACGTGTCGTTGCGCCAATCTTCAAAATTCCAGATAAACCAGCCAAAGTTCAGCAGAGCCAGAAAACCGAAGATGATAGCCAACCAGCGGTCGTTGATGGGCGTATACCGCCCCAGCGAAAAGCCTATGCCGAGGATCACAAAAATCACCAGCGATGGCAGCCAGACGCCGGCCAACAACACAAAAATATGCTTGCGATAGGTGATGACGTTGTTTTCTTCCACGCGCCAGGCATACCATTTTCTAAAATTGGCCCAGGCGCCTGTGTCTGGTGTTTTTTGCGCCGCGGGCGTGCTGTCTTCGTCGTCAGTGATGGGGCGGTAGGGCGGCGGCGAGTTGAAATGCTTTTCTACGGATTGGCGCATGGTTGTCTGCGCTTCGCCGGCGTTTAAGCTGCGGACGCGCGAGGTGAGGCGGTTGAGGGTGTCTTGAACCACGCCGGGGTCGTCTATGTTGTCGAAGAGGATGACGCCTTTTTGCGCGGCCGTGGTGACTTTGGCCGAACCGATTTTGAACAGGTTGGCGATGAGCGTGGGCTTGAGTATTTCGACGCTTTGCACTTGCTTGATGGGGATTTTGTTGACGGCGATGCGGAAGCTGCGCAAGTCGAATTCGCGGTGGATGAGGTGTTTGTTGGTGATGACGAAGTAGTCGTTGGACCAATCGAGCAGTCGGAAGCCGACGAAGATCAGGAAAACGAAGGCGATGAGACCGGCTATGCTGGCCGCGATGGTCGTGGAAACAAAACGTGACAACAGGGCAAAGGTGATGGTGGGGCCAAGCAGCAGGCCCATTGCAGGCCAGAAGAGGCGCACCAGGAGATACCATTTGCTGCGCCGGGCCTGGTATTCCACCAATTCGTCGGGCAGCAGGTTCACGGCCGTACTCTTGCTATCTGCCCGCCCTTCTATTTTCAGCGCTTCAGCCCAGGCCGCTTCCGACAGGCCGCCCAGGACGTTGCCGTCGGCGTCTACGTCTGGAGCCAGGTTGGCTAATGCGCTGGGGTTGCGCGTGAGAAAAGCCAGAAAATCGCGCCCGGTGATGATGAGCAAACGGCCGTCTTGGGCCGCCGTCACCGTGTTGGGATTTGCCTGGGGTACAAACAGCCACACGTCCCCAAATGAATCGCCGGGGAAATATTGCCGCGAACCGCGTACCACGCCCCTTTCATCCATTTGTTGGGCATAGAGACGGCCGTTGCGCACAATATACATGCTGTTCACCACGTCGCGCTGGTAGGCGATCACTGCGCCCGCGTCAAACTCATACTCCTGACAGATGGTCGCCAGGTCTTCAAGCTCCGCGTCGCTCAGGGCTTCAAAAATGGGCAATTGCGCCAGAAATTCTACTTTCTCACTCACGACAAGCCTTCCTGTTTCACGGCAATCATTTTAACATAATATTTTTTGTCAGGGAAGAGTGCTTTGCCTCCACCCCAACCCTGTTGTATGATTCACCTCGCAAAGGCTAAGAGACTATGTTTACGATCACCAGCCTGTTTAATATTTTTGCTCTATTGTACGTGATTCGCAGCGTTCAATTGTTGGTCGTCATTGGGCGGCAATGGACAACGTTTCGCGCCGAACCGCTGACCAACGCCAAAAAGCAATTAGCCGAGCAAGCCTCCTTTTTTATCGCCGTTCCCATCGCCGTATTTTTTCATGAACTGGGCCATGCCCTGGCTGTTTGGGCTTTTGGCGGGCAGGTCGTGGGTTTTGTCTATCGCTTTTTCTGGGGCGAAGTGGAGCATCGGGGGGCGTATACGCCGGCTGAACGCTGGTTTGTGGCGCTGGCCGGCACGTTGGGGTCGCTGCTTTTTGGTCTGGCGATCTGGTGGCTGCTGCGTCGCAGTCGTTCGTCGGCCCTGCGCTTTTTTGGTTTGCGCGCCTTTCGCTTTCAGATTTACTTCTCGCTGCTTTATTACCCTCTGTTTTCGGCCGTTTTGCCCATAGGCGACTGGCGCGTCATTTATGATTTCTCGGCTACGCCCCTGTTGAGCGGGGTGACGCTGGCCGTCCATCTGGTTTTCCTGTTCTTTTATTGGCGGTATGACCGGCAGGGCTGGTTTGAGGAGCCAGGTCACGAAACGGCCGTTGCCCAGGCCAACTTTGATGCGCTAGAACGGGAAACGGCCGTGCAGCCGCAAAATACAGACCTCCAACTGCGCTACATAGATGCGCTGCGCAGCGGTGGCGCACACAATAAGGCTAAAACCGCCCTCAAACGCTTTTTACAAAACAACCCGCAATCCGCTTTGGGCTACCTGGAACTGGCCGTCTTAGAGACCGGCAAGCGGCGGTCCATTTCTAAAGAGGCGGTCGGTTATGCCGAAAAAGCGCTGCAACTGGGCCTGACTCAACCACAACACGTCGCCATGGCCAACCAGATGATTGCCGGGTATCAGTTGGAAGTGGGGCAGGGAGCAACGGCCGTACAAAATTACAGTCAGGCCATTGCGGCGCTGCGTGGCGATTGGCAAAATGGCGTGCAGCCATCTCCCGCCGATGGGCGCGCCCTGGCAGATCTGTACCGTTTGCGCAGTCTGGCCTACCGGCGACAGCAGCAGTACCAGGACGCTTACCAGGACTTGCAGCAAGCCATTGCCCTGGCCCGGCAGCTTGGCGACGACACCCTTGTGTCGGCCTTTCAGGATGATTTGTCCGTCCTGGAAAACCATGCAGGCGGCTCTCTGGGCGTTTCTTCGCACAGTCTGCCGCGGTGACGCCGGGTGATGGGCAAAACCTTACAGGTCTGAAAGGCTGACAACTGTCACGTCAAAATCAGGAACAATGACAGTAGACGTTTATCTCATTCCCCATTATCCTCAACACGTGATCTTCACCACGACCTCGCTTGTTGAGCATAATGTCCCTTTCTGGTGCAGCTTATGGCGCCGCCCGTTCATATGGGCATTTTATCTGTGCCGCGCCCCCCTGATTTCTGGCATAAACACAATACCGAAGCTGGTAAACGGCCGTTATACTGCCTGCTAAACCCATAAGGAGGTGATGACAACCAGAACAAACCAACCACGCATAGACTCCAATCGTTCAATTTCAGCAACTAACCAAGTCATTTATCACACCTTAAGAGGAGAAACTTAAAATGATTTCTAAACAACGCCTTTGGATTGTATTGCTCTTAACTGTTGCGCTGAGCTTATTCCTGGTCGCCTGCGGCGGCGGAACAACCGAACCGGCTGCTGAAGAACCGGCCCTGGAAGAGGCAACGGCCGTAGGCGAAGAACCAGCCGCCGAAGAACCGGTCGCTGAAGAACCAGCCGCCGAAGAAGCTGGCCAGTACCAGATTCCGGCCATTGAAGACGGCAAATACAACGTCGCCTTCGTCTACGTCGGCCCCCACGATGATGGTGGCTGGAGCCAGGCCCACGATGTTGGCCGGCAATACGTGGAAGCCAACGTCGAAAACGTCCATACAGCCTACGTTGAAAACGTCGCTGAAGGCGCCGACGCCGAACAGGTGATCCGCTCCCTGGCCCGCAAAGGCTTCGATGTCATCTTCACCACCTCCTTCGGCTTCATGGACGCCTCCGAAATCGTCGCCGATGAGTTCCCCGACGTAGACATCATCCACATCAGCGGTTACAAATCCAACGAAGCGAACTTTGGCAACCTGATGGGCGCCATGGAAAACATGAAATACCTGGCCGGTATGCTGGCCGGTTCCCGCGCCAAAACCGATGGCAACCCCAAACTCGGTTACATCGCCACCTTCCCCATCCCCGAAGAACTGCGTTTAGGCAATGCCTTCGGCCTGGGCGTCCAGGAAACTTGCCCGGACTGTACCATTGACGTGCGTTGGATCTTCACCTGGCATGATCCTATCCTGGAAAAAGAAGCGGCTGCTTCCCTCTTTGACAGCGGCGCTCAGGTGGTCATGACCGGCGCGGACACTCCCGCCCCGGCTGAAGCTGCCCCGGAAGGCAAATGGGGTATCACCTACGATTACTCTGGCAACTGTACCCTGCCGACCTGCCTCACCTCCATGTACTGGAACTGGGGTCCAGAATACGCCCGTATCGTTGAAGGCTCCCGCGAAGGTACCTGGACGGGTGGTTGGGAATACTTCGACGCTGACAGCGGCGCGTTGGGTCTCTTTGGCTTCATGGAAGGCGAAACCCCCATGCCTGGCGTAGACGGACTGCCGGAAGAAGACCTGACCCTGATCCGCGACATCCTGGCAAAAATGTTGGCCGGTGAATTCACCCGCTTCGATGTCTTCAGTGGCCCCATCACCGACAACCAGGGCAACATTGTCCTGGCGGAAGGTGAAAGCCTGGAGCAATTGGACCTGGATGGTTTCGCCCAATTCGGCAGCGCCTGCACGACCTGCATGTACTGGTGGAATCAAAACATCACGGCTGAACTGCCGGACCTGGAGAGTTAGTTGTCGTAATCCGTGACCCGTAATCCGTAATCCGTAATCCGTGCCCCGTAATCCGTAGGCCAAAACGGAATACGGTATACGGCATACGGCATACGGAATACGCCCGACCCCTCCCGGAGGAGCAAAACCTCCGGGAGGGTGTTGCAATTCCACAGAGGTTCCCATGTCTGAATCGCCTTTCGCTGTTGAGATGCAGGAAGTTGTGATCCGTTTTCCTGGTGTGCTGGCGAACGATCGCGTGAACTTTACGCTGCGGCAGGGAGAAATCCATGCCTTGTTGGGGGAAAATGGCGCGGGTAAAAGCACGTTGATGAATGCGCTGGCCGGTTTGTATCGTCCCACGTCTGGCACAATCAAAATCAATGGGGAGCTGGTCAGTTTTAGTTCGCCCAAAGATGCTATCGCTAAAGGGATTGGCATGGTCCATCAGCATTTTATGCTGGTTCCCACGCAGACGGTCACGGAAAATATTTTGCTGGGCCTGAATGAGCCGCGTTTCTTCATGAAGTTGAAGGAATATGATCAGAAGGTTTTGGCTTTGCAGGAGCAGTTTGGCCTGCGGGTGGACCCGGCGGCCAAAATCTGGCAGCTTTCGGTGGGTGAGCAGCAGCGGGTGGAGATTTTGAAGACGTTGTACCGTGGGGCGAATATTTTGATTATGGACGAGCCTACGGCCGTTCTCGCGCCCCAAGAAATAGACGACCTGATCGTAACGATGCGCGCTATGGTAGCCCAGGGCAAGTCTATTGTCTTCATCAGCCATAAGTTGCAAGAGGTAACGGCCGTTGCCGACCGCGTCACCGTCCTGCGCAAAGGGCGCGTCACCGCCGAAGGCGTGGATATTACCGGCATGACCAAACGCGACCTGGCCCAACTGATGGTCGGGCGCGATGTCGTCTTCTCCGTCGCCAAAATGCCCCAACAACCCGGCGACCTTGTCCTGTCTGTCAAAGACGTTCACGCCGAAAACAACAAAGGCTTGCCCGCCCTACGCGGCGTGTCGCTGGAAGTGCGCCAGGGCGAAATTTTGGGTATCGCCGGCGTCTCCGGCAACGGGCAAAGCGAACTGGCCGAAGTTATCACCGGGATGCGGCCGTGTCAGGGCAGCATTCTCATCAACGGTAAAGAAGTCGCCAACCAGCCGCCGATCATCTCCATTCGCAGCGGCGTGGCCCACGTGCCCGAAGACCGCACCCACGTTGGCAGCGCCCCCAACCTGAGCATCACCGACAACACCATCATGAAAGCATACCGCGAAGAGCCGGTCGCCAAAGGCTGGAGCGTGGATTTTACCTATGCGCGTGACAATGCCCGTAAACTGAAACAGGCCTATGACATCCTGGCCCCTAGCGTGGAGACAATGGCCCGTAAGCTTTCCGGCGGTAATTTGCAGAAGGTGATTCTGGCGCGAGAAATTTCTCAGGAGCCGCGCCTGATGGTGGCGGTGCAGCCGACACGCGGCCTGGATGTGGGGGCGATTGAGGCGATTCAGACTTTGATTTTGGGACAGCGGGAAGCGGGAACGGCCGTACTCCTCGTCTCTGAAGAATTGGAAGAGCTTCTGTCCCTGAGCGATCACATCGCCGTCATTTACGAAGGCGAAATTATGGGCATCGTCGAGGCGGAAACGGCCGACGTAGAAGAGCTTGGCCTCATGATGACCGGTTCTCGCCTCACCGACGTGCGTAAACAAAAGGCGGCAGCAGACGCAGAGAGGGTAGCAGCATGAAATTGCCATTCACCGTCATGTTTGAAAAGCGCATGGACGACGTCCCCAAATGGCTGCCGGCGGCCACTTCCATCGGTTCAGTCATCATCGCTTTCATTATCAGCGGCGTCATCCTGAAACTCATCGGTGGCGAGCCGCTGCGGGTTGGAAAATTCTTCTTTGAAGCCACGTTTGGCAGTTGGGCGGCCGTCTCCGATACGATGGTCAAAGCCACGCCGCTGATTTTGGTGGGCCTGGCCTGCACCGTCGCCTTCAAAATGAAGCTGTGGAACATCGGCGCTGAAGGGCAGTTTTACATTGGCGCATTTGCCGCCAGCCTGGTGGTGCTGATTCCCATGGTTCCCTTAGACAGCCCCAAGTTCGTCATCATCGGCCTGATGATCATCATGGGCATGATTGGCGGCGCGGCCTGGGGGTTTATTCCCGGCGTGCTGAAGGGCAAGTTTGGCGTCAACGAGATCATTACCACGCTCATGCTCAACTACATCGCCATCTTGTGGAACAATTTCTGGATTTTCAACAAGTGGAGCGACGCCGGTTTCCAAATGACGCCTGTCTTTGAAAAAACAGCCTGGCTGCCCCGGCTGGCCGATTATGCCCGCGAATATAAAATATTTTCCGGCATTACCTTGCACCTGGGTGTGGTTATTGCCCTGGCGGCGACCGTCGTGGTCTGGTGGGTATTGGAACGCAGCCGTTGGGGCTACGAAATCAAGCTGACCGGCGACAATAAAGAAGCGGCCCGCTACGCTGGCATCAACATCGTCCGCAACGTCATCCTGGTCATGATGTTTTCCGGCGCGCTGGCCGGGCTGGCCGGCATGTCGGAAATCAGCGGCGTCGTCCATCGCCTGCAAGAGCGCATCTCGCCGGGTTACGGGTTCACCGGCATTATCGTCGCCTGGCTGGCCAAGCTCAACCCGTTTGCGGTGGTGCTGGTCGCGGTTTTATTTGGGGCGCTCATTGTCGCCGGGCGTGAAATCCAGCCTTCTGGGTTGGCCCAACTGCTGCAAGGCATTATCCTCTTCATGGTTATCAGCAGCGACGTTCTCTTACGCTATAAAATCCGCATTATTCGGTTGCATACTCCGGCGGCCGGGGAGGTCGAAGTCGCATGAATTTAGAGATTATTCTGCACGCAGGTCTGGCTACCGGCACGATTTTGTTGTTTGCGGCCATTGGCGAAGTATTTTCTGAGCGGGCCGGAGTTTTAAATTTGGGCGTCGAAGGGATGATGCTCATTGGGGCGATGGCCGGATTTAGTACGTCGCTGTCTACCGGCAACGTCTGGCTGGGGCTGTTGGCGGCCATCATCGCTGGCGGCATTTTGAGTCTGGCTCATGGCCTGGTGACGATTCATTTTCAGGCGGATCAAGTGGTCAGCGGTCTGTCGCTGACATTTTTGGGCACGGGGTTGGCCCTGGTATTAGGCGAAGGGCTGACCGGCAAAAATCCGCCGTTGGTCCCTTCATTCGACATTCCTGGATTGGCGTCTATCCCGTTCATCGGCCCGGTCTTTTTTGCCGATCACAGTTTGCTGGTGTACGTGGGCTTTATTTTTGCGCCGTTGGCCTGGTACTTCATTTTCCGCACGCGGCCAGGGATGCACTTGCGCGCTGTGGGCGAAAAACCGGACGCGGCCGATACGATGGGCGTGAGTGTCTATGGCTTGCGTTATCTCTACGTGTTTGTGGGTGGCTGTCTGGCCGGTCTGGCCGGGGCCACCATTAGTCTATCGGTGTCGCCGGGCTGGTACAGCGCGCAAACGACTTCCGGGCAGGGCTGGATTGCCGTCGGTCTGGTGATTTTTGCGCAGTGGGATCCGCTGCGGGCGGCATTTGGCGCGTATCTGTTTGGGGCGCTGCGGCGGGGTATTTTGGATTTGCAGGGACCGGCCATTCTCCTGGGGATGAAGAATCCGTTGTACATCAACTCGAACTATGGCTTCTTTTTGCAAATGACGCCGTATATTTTGACGATTCTGGCGTTGGTGATCGGCTCGCGGCAGGCGGCGCGCAAGCGGTTGGGCGCGCCGGCGGCGCTGGGGCTGCCCTATATTCGCGGGGAGCGAGGACTGTAGGGATTGTGAAGTATGAATTGGGAACGGCCGTTCCTCCTCATAGGGTGGGGGAACGGCCGTTTTGTTTTGCTCCCTTATGTGACAAATAGCCCGCTTTTGGTAAACTGTCTGCCGGTATAATTGTTCAGGCCATCACCAGGAGGAAACTGAT
>CALFEW010000375.1 GCA_937958365.1 uncultured Chloroflexota bacterium
TTCTTTCGATTTTGATTTTTGGCAGTTGGCTGACCTGGCGGCGGGAGGTGGAGACGGGGTGGTACGGCCGTATGACCGGCCGTCGTCTCTTCCTGCTCATCGTGGGGCTGACGCTGATAAACGTGCTGCTGTTTGCGTTGGTGGCCCAGAGCGAGGCCGCGCCCTCGCTGCCGCTGGAGCGCGTTGAGCTGTTTATCTCCACCACGTTTTATTTGTGGGCGCTGGTCAATTACCTGGCCAAAGGCCATTGGCAGCACGACACCTTTGAGCATTGGCTGATCATCGCCCTCCTTCTCAGCTTTTCCGGCCAGATTTTCTTTTTGTTCTCTTCCGTTGAATTATTCGACGCCTATTTTGAAGTGGCGCTGGCCTTGAAACTGGCGAGCTATTCCTGCGTGCTGGTCGGTTTGATGGGCAGCATCGTCGTCATTTTCCGGCAGGCGGCCGGCAGCGCCGCCCAATTGCAGCAGGCCAACGATTCTTTGCAGCAGGAAATAGCCGAACGCCAGCGGGCGGAACGGGCGGAACATGAACAGCGCCGGTTGGCCGAAGCGCTGCGCGAAGTGGGCATCGCCCTTAGCGCCACACTGGACTTTGACCAGTTGTTGGAGCGTTTGCTGGACCAGATCGCCCATGTCGTGCCTTATGACACGGCCAACGTCATGCTGCTGCGCGGGACGGAGGTGGACATTGTCTGTACGCGGGGCTACGGCCGTTCCCAGACCCCGCTCATCCACCACTTTGCCCTGGCCGACATGCCCAGTCTCCAGCAAATGGCCCACACCTGCCAACCCCTGGTCATCCCCGACATCTCGGCCGATCCGGCCTGGGTGCGCGCCGAAGCGTCGCCCCACGTGCGCTCTTGGGCCGGCACGCCTATCGCCGTGCAGCAGGAAGTGGTCGCTTTTCTGGCGCTCAATTACAGCCAACCCAACTTTTATCGGCCGGCGCACGCTTCCCGGCTGGCCGCATTTGCCGGGCAGGCGGCCATCGCCATCCAAAACGCCCGCCTGTACAAAACCCTTCAGCAGCGCGTCGCCGAATTGACCACCCTGAATCAGATCAGCCATACCGTCACCTCATCGCTGGATTTGCAGACGACGCTGAACATTGTCACCGCCCAGGCCACGCGCCTGCTAGACGTGGATGCAACCTCGGTGGTGTTGGTGGATCGGGAGCGGGGCGATTTGTGGTTTGCTGCCGCTTTTGGGCAGGCGGCCGAGTTTGTGCGCGGCAAGCGGCTGGCGTTGGGGCAGGGCATTGTGGGCTGGGTGGCCGAGCATGGCGAACCCCTGCTCATCACCGACGCCAAGACAGACCAGCGCCATTTTCCCCATTTTGACGAGGCCAGCAAGTTTACTGCTCGCACGCTGTTGTGCGCGCCGCTGCAAGTGAAGGGACAAACGATTGGCGCGATAGAATCCATCAACAAAGCGGTCGGGCCGTTTGATGAGGCTGATTTGCGCTTACTGACGCTGCTGGCCGGTCCGGCGGCGGCGGCCATTGAAAACGCGCAGTTGTATGAACAGGCGCGGCGCGAAATCGAGGAGCGGCAGCGGGCGGAAGCGGCTTTGCAGGCGGAGCGAGCTTTGTTGGCGGACCGGGTGATGGAGCGCACGGCCGATCTCAGCGCGGCGAATGCCGAACTGGCCCGCGCCGGCCGGTTGAAAGATGAGTTTTTAGCCAGCATGAGCCATGAACTGCGCACGCCGTTGAATGCGGTGCTGGGCATTGCCGAAGCGCTGCAAGAAGGCGTCTATGGCCCGCTGAACGAGAACCAGGGCCATTCGCTGCGCAGCATTGAGGAAAGCGGCCGTCATCTGCTGAATTTGATCAACGACATTCTGGACCTGTCCAAAATTGAGGCGGGCAAACTGGTTTTGGAACGAACGGTGGTATCGGTGCAAGAGGTGTGCCAGGCGAGCTTGCGTTTTGTCTGGCAGGAAGCGCACAAAAAACAGTTGCAGGTAGCCACGGAGATTGACCCATCGGTGATGGCTGTTTGGGCCGATGAGCGGCGTTTGAAGCAGATTCTGGTGAATTTGTTGAGCAATGCGGTGAAGTTTACGGCCGTTGGCGGCCACATTGGTCTGGAAGTGCAGGGCAACCCGGCGCAGAAAACTGTGCATTTTGTGGTGTGGGATGAAGGGATTGGCATTGCCCCGGAGAATATCAAGAACCTGTTTCGGCCGTTTGTGCAGTTAGACAGCCGCCTGTCGCGGGAATACAGCGGCACCGGGTTGGGATTGTCGCTGGTGTATCGCATGACAGAGCTGCATGGCGGCAGCGTAGCGCTGACCAGTGAAGTGGGACAGGGCAGCCGGTTTACGGTTTCGCTGCCGTGGGATCCGGAAGATGGTTTTGGCCGTAAGGCAGATACGGCGACATTGACCACGGCCGTACCGCACGCCGCGGATGGCAAAGTGATTCTGCTGGCTGAAGACAACGAGATTTTTATTGAGACGGTGGGCGATTACCTGACGGCGAAGGGGTATCGGCTGATGGTGGCGCGTAACGGCCGTGAAGCCATCGAGCAGGCGGTTGTGATACTGCCAGACCTTATTTTGATGGACATTCAAATGCCGGAAATGGATGGTTTGCAGGCGATGACCAGGCTGCGGGCGGAAACGGCAACGGCCGTCACCCCCATCGTCGCCCTGACAGCCCTGGCAATGCCCGGCGACCGGGAACGCTGCCTGGCCGCCGGAGCCAACGCCTACCTGAGCAAGCCGCTGAGTCTAAAGCAGCTTATCGAAGTGATTGAGTCGTTTACTAAGGAATGAGAACAGAACAACTTGCGAAAGATCAAAGATTAAAGATTGAAGATAGGTCGAGTATTCATCTTTAATCTTTAATTTTAGTTCCATAGGTTGTTTAATCCGCGTTCCTAGCGGCCTGGCGGAAAAGTGACAAATGAACGGACAACCGGTGGTTCTGATTGTGGATGACGATCCGACGGCGCGGCAGACG
>CALFEW010000376.1 GCA_937958365.1 uncultured Chloroflexota bacterium
TGCCAGCGCCTGTCAGGTCCAGACCGCTGACGTTGCGGATCTGCTTGCCCGTTCACCTTTGCTTTTGACGGTGGTTAAGGAAACGGCCGTTCCCGCCACCACCTCCACACTGCCGGCCACCGCAACCAGACCGACCCTTCAACAGAATTTATAGACCTGCCTGACAAGCCGGGCAGACTCCTGAGACCCAATCCGACAAACGGCCGTTAAACTATAGTGACTACGGTAACTCACTAACCATGACACAAGTGACAATTCATCAAGAAGCGTGCGCCCGCATCCCCACCGACGCCGGGCAGTTTCAATTATGCCTGTACGCCAACAACCAGGATCAAAAAGAGCATCTGGCGCTTATCATGGGCGACGTAACCGGCCAGGAAAACGTGCTGGTACGCATCCATTCCGAATGTTTTACCGGGGATGTGCTGGGTTCGCTGCGCTGTGATTGTGGACCGCAGCTTCAACACGCCATGCAAGTCATCGCCGAAAACGGAACCGGTATCGTCATTTATTTGCGGCAGGAAGGGCGGGGCATTGGACTGCTGGAAAAGCTGCGCGCCTACAACTTGCAAGACGTCGGTTACGATACGGTGGACGCCAATTTGATGCTGGGTCATCAGGCCGACGGCCGTGATTACACCATCGCCGGCCTCATTTTGCGCGACCTGAACGTACAAAGCGTGCGGCTGCTCACCAACAACCCCGATAAAATCGAAAGTCTGGTACAGAAGGGCATTCCCGTCACGGCCCGCATCCCCCTCAATACGCCGGTGACGCCGGAAAACCGCGCCTACCTGCTAACCAAAGTCCAGAGAATGCACCACCTGCTCAACCTGGACCTGAGCAACGGCCGTCACAACAACAACGGTGTGGCTTCATCCATCCTCAGCGCCATCAAACCCAGACCGGCCCCCAACGGCCGTCCCTTCATCACCCTCAGCTACGCCCAAAGCCTCGATGGCTCCATCACCGCCCATCGCGGCCAGCCGATGGCCCTCAGCGGGCCGCAATCCATGGCCCTCTGCCACCAACTGCGCGCCCAACACGACGCCATCCTCATCGGCATCAACACCGTGTTGGCCGACAATCCCCGGTTGACCGTGCGCCTGGTCACCGGCAAAAATCCGCAGCCGATTGTCCTGGACAGCCATTTGCGATTTCCCCTCACGGCCAATCTGGGCCATCACCCAAACCATCTCCCCTGGATTGCTACCACTTCCCAGGCGGACCCGGCGCGCCGCCAGGAATTGGCCGCGGCCGGTATCCAACTCCTCTCTTTGCCCACCGACGCCCGTGGCCGCGTAGATTTACCTGTCCTCCTGGCCCAATTGGCCGGGCGCGGCGTCCAGAGCCTGATGGTGGAAGGGGGAGCGCGGGTCATCACCAGCTTTCTGGATTTGCACATGGTGGACCGGGTCGTGGTGACGATTGCACCGCTGCTGGTGGGCGGGCTGCACGCCGTGGAGAGTGTCGTCTGGCATAACGGCCGTCTCTCGCCGCATCTGCGCCAGCCCCATTACCACACCTTCGGCCAGGACGTCGTTCTGGTGGCCGACGTAGATTGGCAGGCAGCGTGAAGCGACAGGCCGTTGTTTTTACCGCACCCTACACCGTAGAAGTTTGCGAAGAAACGATTCCCGCGCCCGCCGCTGAGGAACTCCTGGTCGCCACCGAGGTTTCGGCCATCAGCCCTGGCACGGAGATGCTGGTCTATCGCGGCCAGATGCCGTCCGATCTGCCCCTGGACGCCACCATCAGCGCCCTAAGCGGCGATTTTGCCTATCCTCTGAAGTATGGCTACGCGGCCGTTGGGCGGGTGATGGCCTGCGGCACGGCCGTAGACCCGGCCTGGTTGGGTCGCCTGGTATTTGCTTTTCACCCCCACGAGAGCCATTTTTTAGCCACGTCGGATGAATTGCTCCCGGTTCCGGCAGGCATAGACGCGGAAACGGCCGTTTTCCTGCCCAACATGGAAACGGCCGTCTCTTTCCTCATGGACAGCCAGCCGATGATTGGCGAGCAGGTGGCCGTGTTTGGGCAGGGCATCGTCGGCTTGCTGACGACGGCGCTGCTGGCGCAACTGCCCCTGGCCCGGCTGGTGACGGCCGACCGCCATCCGCTGCGCCGCGAATGGGCGCTGCGCCTGGGCGCGCACGCCAGCCTGGACCCCGCCAATCCAGCCGCCATTCCCAACCTGCTGGCGGAACTGCAACAAGATCGCCCCTACCCCGGCGCAGACCTGACGTTTGAACTGTCCGGCCACCCGGCAGCGTTGGAGCAAGCCATTGCCGTAACCGGGTTTAACGGCCGTGTGCTGATCGGTTCCTGGTATGGCAATAAACCGGTCAATTTGCCGCTAGGCGGCCGGTTTCATCGCAGTCACATGCAGTTGATCAGCAGCCAGGTCAGCCACATTGCGCCGCGCTGGCACGGCCGTTGGACTTCGGCCCGTCGCCTGCAAATCGCCTGGTCGCAGTTAATCCGCTGCCGTCCAGACAACCTGATCACCCACCGCTTCCCCCGCGCCCAGGCAGCCGCAGCCTATGAACTCATCGCCCAACACCCAGAGGAAACCATTCAAGTGCTGCTGATATAATGGTGCTATTGAAGTTCCAAAACAGACAAAACATCTCGACACAAGAGAACAGATTTTTGTTAACATATGTGTCAGGTCTTGTGTTGAAGTTGTTGAAAGCACGATACATTTGGAATCATTCATTATGAAGGGTATCGCTTTAAACCTGATCCGGTGGCTGCATTTCCAGTGGCATTCCCTGACAGATTCCCATGAACAGATTTCCGTCGCTGAAGAGCAGGTCAAAGCGCAGACGTTGGCAGCGTTTAGCCTGGTATTGGCGCTGCTGTACATTTGCCTCCTGCCCTACGTTTTCTTCCGACCTGGCTACCATGTTTGGACGGCCGTTCTCTTTCTCAGTCTCGTCATCACCCTGGTGGGCTACAGGTTCAGCCGCACGCTGGCGTATCGGTGGGGCATTGGCCTGATCTTGACGCTGCTTTTTGCCTGGGCGTTGGTCCTGGCTTATCTAAGGCCAGCCGCAGCCGGCGTCATCATGCTGCCCATTTTGCTAACCGGCATTTTGTTGTCCTGGCGCGCCACGCTCCTGGCGGCCATTTGTGGCATTGGCTGCGTCAATGTGTTGGTTCGCTCCGTTTCGAGCTTTAATCTCACCTATTTCAATGCCGTGTTAATCGCCCTGGCGCTGCTTAGCCTGCTGCAAACGATCATAAACGGCCGTGCCTGGCAAAGAGTACGCCGCACCACTCGCAGTCTGGCCGAAAAAGAACGCCAATACCGCCTGCTCGTCAGCCAACTGCCCAACAGCGCCGTCTTTTTATTCGACCAGGACATGCGCTGCATCCTGGCCGCCGGTTCCAGCCTGGCCCACATAGGGTACGATCCGGCCGATTTGCCAGGGAAGCAATTTCAGGAAGATTTCCCTTTTGCCGACAGCGCCGATTACGTGAACCTGCTCAATTCCGCCCGAAACAATCAGGCGTCCACCATCCAGGTGTGTCATGGACCCCATACCTATCGCATACATGGGCAGCCGGTGGACGACGAAAACGGCCGTAGCATCGGCGTTGTCACCCTGGCGCAAAACATTACCCTCCTGCGCCAGACAGAAATAGAACTACGCGCCAGCCAACAGCAGCTCGACGCCTTTTTTACCCAATCCACAGATGGCTTCTTTTTTGTTATGCTAGACGAACCTGTGCGCTGGGATGACGCCACCGACAAAGAAGCTGCGCTCGATTATGCGCTGAACCACCTGCAAATCACGCGCGTCAACGACGCCATGCTGGCTCAATATCGCGCCACCCACCAGGAATTTCTAAATATCGCCCTCAACGACATCTTTGCCCCCGGTCTGGCCGACAAACACGCTTTGGGACGTCAGCTTTTTGATACCGGCCAACTGCATCTGGAAAGCAGCGTTTCCCGATTAGACGGCAACCTGATGCAGATCGAACGAGATTGTGTCTGCCTTTACGATGAACAGCAGCAAATCACCGGCTTTTTTGGCATTCAGCGGGATGTGACCGAGCGCAAGCAGATAGAACAAGCCCAGATGGAAGCTGAAGCGCGGTATCGCACCTTGTTTAACCAAAGCCACGACGCGGTGTTTATTCTGGACCTGAACGGCCGTCACCTGGAAGCCAACCAGCGCGCCGCCGATTTGCTGGGTTATTCCGTCGCCGAACTGCAAGCCCTTTCCGCCCGAGATTTGTCGGCAGAACCTGGCCAAAGCTCCCAGGTGCTAGAACGAATGCTGCAAGGCGAACACATCCCGCTCTACGAACGCCTCTTCCGCAGAAAAGATGGCGCCATTACGCCCGTGGAAATCAACGTAGAAATGGTGCGCGATACCCACGGCGAGCCGCTGTACATCCAGAGCGTTTTGCGCGATATCAGCGAACGGAAGCGAGCGCAACTGGCCCTGCGCGAAAGTGAACAACGCTTACAAGGTATTCTGGAGTCATTGCAAGACATTGTCTGGGTGCAATCTATTCCAGAGAAGAAACTGCTTTATCTGAGTTCCATAGTGGAACAGATTTCCGGTT
>CALFEW010000377.1 GCA_937958365.1 uncultured Chloroflexota bacterium
GCCGTTCGGCGATCTTCAAATTTTCGGCCACGCTCAAATCACGGAAGATGGCCCGGTGTTCGGGCACAAAGCCAATGCCCATCGCCGCAATGTCGAAGCTGCGGCGGCCTTGAATGGGACGGCCGTCAAACAAAACCTGCCCTTCGCTCGGCGGCGTCAACCCAATCACCGATTTGAGCGTGGTGGTTTTACCCGCCCCATTCCGCCCCAACAACACCGTAATGCTGCCTTTCGGAACCTCTACCGACACGCCTTCCAAAATGTGGAACTGCCCGATGAAGGTGTGGATGTTTTGGACTTCGAGTAAGTTTGTCATAGTCGTTTGTTATGTTGTTGGTTTGTTGGTTTGTTGGTTTGTCAGGGTGTTGGTTTATAGCGGTTAACCAACCCAACCAACGAACCAACCCAACCAACTACTGATACAACGCTCCCAAATACGCCTTCTGCACCGTCTCGTTGGCCGAAATTTCGGCCGGGGAGCCTTCGGCCAGGACTTCGCCATAGTGCATCACGGTAATTGTATCGGAGACGTTCATGACGACGTTCATGTTGTGTTCCACCAGCATGATAGTTTTGCTGCCGCTCGCCTGAATGTCGCGGATGAGGGCCATCAGTTCCGGCACTTGCTCGGAGGCCATACCGGCCGTGGGTTCGTCCAGCAGCAGCACTTCCGGGTCCGGAGCCAAAATCATGCCCAGTTCCAGCTTGCGCTGGTCGCCATGCGGCAAAGTGCGCGCCGGAGATAAGGCGCGTTCGCTCAGGCCAACCTGCTGCATCACTTCCCAGGCGCGTTCCTCATACCGGCGGAAAGCGCGGTGCGAACTGAACAGCTTAAAATTATCATGACCCAGGGATTGGCAGGCCAGACGAATGTTTTCCATCACCGTCAGGTTGGGGAAAATGTTGGTGATCTGGAACGAACGGCCGATGCCCTTATGAATCGTCCGATGCACCGGCAGCCGGGTAATGTCTTCGCCTTTGAAGAAAACCTGACCGGCCGTAGGCTTCAGGTTGCCACTGAGCAGGTTGAAAAACGTCGTTTTGCCCGCCCCATTCGGCCCAATCACCGAATGAAACGAGCCGGTCTTCACCTGCATACTCACGTCGGCCACCGCCACCAGCGCGCCGAACTCCCGGCGCAGGTTGCGCGTCTCCAGAATGATGTCGTTGGGCATAGTTGCTCCGTGTTCCGTAATCCGTGTTCCGTAATCCGTGTTCCGATTGTTACGGTTCACGGATTACGGATTACGGTTCACGGATTACGTTTTACGTCTTACTCGCCGCTGAGACTGCCCACGGGCAGGTCGCCGCAGCGATCTTGCAGCGCTTCCGGCAGCAAGCAGGGTACGTCGGGACGGTTCGTTTCCACCAGGTCAAAGAAGCGGAATTCGGGGTCGTCCACGTTGGTCAGGGTAACAATGTACATGTCTTGAATGGCAACATGGTCTTCGGGGCGGATGTAGATCAGACCCTTCGGCCCGGCGAACTCCATGCCTTCCATCGCCGCGATGAGCGCGGCGGCGCTTGTGTCGCCACCAGTCTTGCGTAAAGCGTTGGTGAGCAGCAGCGCGGCGTTCATGGCGTCAGCATCGAAGAGGTCCGGCGGCACGCCCTGATTTTCCATCGTCTTCGCTACCAGCCAATCGTTGATCTCGTTGTCTGGCGCGGTGTAGTGATAGAGGATACCACTGGTGTTGCCAATGGCGTTGGCGAAGAAGGTGGGCATGACCACGTTGTCCACAAAGCCGGAGGCCATCGCCATTTCGTCCATGACGCCCAACTCGGTCGCGGCCTGCATCATCGGCACAAAACCACCACCGGCCCAGGTGACCAGGAAGGCTTCCGCGCCGGAATCCAGGATTTGTTCCATGTAAGGCGTGAATTCGGTCGTGTCGGCCGGGGCGAAGATGTCGTCGGCGACGAATTCACCGCCGAACAGCGTGCAGGCATCGCGGAAGGCGGCTGCGCCACCATAGCCGAAGGCGTAGTCGGGGGCGATTTGTACGAAGGTGCCGTATTGATCCACCAGGTATTCGCAGATGTTGACGGCGTCCTGGTAGTTGTTGCGGCTGGTGCGGAAGGTGTATTCGTTGAAGGCCACGCCGGTGATGTCGTTGGCGGCGGCCGGAGCCACAATCAACGGAATCTGGTTTTCGCGGGCCAATTCTTGCAGGGTGGCCGTCGCGCCAGAGCTAACCGTGCCGACCAGAATGTCTACGCCTTCGACCTCGATGAGTTCGCGGGCGACGGTGGCGGTGATGTCCGGGGTGCTTTGGTCGTCACGCACGTACACTTCGATGGGGCATTCGTCGAGCATGAAGTTCCACTGCGTGTCGGAAACGAGTTCGGCGGGGGCGCCGGTGGCGTATTCCATGCCATAGGGGAAGCTGCGCAGGACGTGGGTGCCATAGATAGCGAGCGCGCCAGTCGCGTCGGTGATGAGGCCAACTTTGACGGGTTCGGTGCAAACGGCCGTGCCCATTTCTTCTTCCGCCGCTGCTTCTTCTTCAACAGCCGGGGCTTCCGTCTGCGAAATGTCGCCTAACGCGCCAATCGGCAGGTCGCCGCAGCGGTCTTGCAGTTCTTCCGGCAGCAGGCAGGGCACATTGGGCCGGTTGGTTTCCACCAGGTCAAAGAACTTGAATTCGGGGTCGTCCACGTTGGTCAGGGTGACGATGTACATATCCTGAATCGCCACATGGTCTTCCGGGCGGATGTAGATCGTGCCCTTCGGCCCTTCAAACTCCATGCCTTCCATCGCGCCAATCATGGCATCGGCGCTCACGTCGCCACCGGTAGCTTTGACAGCTTCCACCAACAGGATGGCGGCGTTCATGGCGTCAGCGTCGAACAGATCGGGCGGCACGCTAAAGCGGGCCATTGTCTGCTCCACCAGCCAATCGTTCACGGCATTGTCCGGGGCGGTGTAGTGGTAGAGGATACCACTGGTGTTGCCAATGGCGTTGGCGAAGAAGGTGGGCATGACCACGTTGTCCACAAAGCCGGAGGCCATCGCCATTTCGTCCATGACGCCCAACTCGGTCGCGGCCTGCATCATCGGCACAAAACCACCACCGGCCCAGGTGACCAGGAAGGCTTCCGCGCCGGAATCCAGGATTTGTTCCATGTAAGGCGTGAATTCGGTCGTGTCGGCCGGGGCGAAGATGTCGTCGGCGACGAATTCACCGCCGAACAGCGTGCAGGCATCGCGGAAGGCGGCTGCGCCACCATAGCCGAAGGCGTAGTCGGGGGCGATTTGTACGAAGGTGCCGTATTGATCCACCAGGTATTCGCAGATGTTGACGGCGTCCTGGTAGTTGTTGCGGCTGGTGCGGAAGGTGTATTCGTTGAAGGCCACGCCGGTGATGTCGTTGGCGGCGGCCGGAGCCACAATCAACGGAATCTGGTTTTCGCGGGCCAATTCTTGCAGGGTGGCCGTCGCGCCAGAGCTAACCGTGCCGACCAGAATGTCTACGCCTTCGACCTCGATGAGTTCGCGGGCGACGGTGGCGGTGATGTCCGGGGTGCTTTGGTCGTCACGGATGAAGACCTGAATTTCACAGCCGTCCAGCGTGTAGCTGGTGTAGGTCTCATTGTCGGTGGCTTCGCTGCCGGTGGCGTATTCCATGCCGAGCGGGAAACCGCGCATGACGTGCGCGCCATAAATGGCTAACGCGCCGGTCTGGTCGGTGATGAGGCCGACTTTGATCGGTTCGGCGCAGGTGAGACCGGCCGCTTCTTCGGCGGGTTCTTCGGCTACTTCTTCGGCCGGTACAGCAGTTGGTTCTTCAACGACTTCTTCGGCCGGTTGTTCAACCGGAGCTTCGGTGGCTTCGGGGGCTGTTTCGGTGGTCTCACCACCGCCGCAAGCGGCCAGGGCCAACATCAGCACGATTAACAGGGATAACAGGGTAAACAGCAAATTACGACGTTTTAACATGTGTCTTTCCTCCAATAGAATTTTTGATTTGGGATTTCGGTTTTCGGTTTGTTCATTACCAACATCATGCCATAGGTTCCTCCTTAGACCGTGTTCCGTGTTCCGTGTTCCGTAATCCGTATTCCGTGTTCGGATTACGGATTACGGATTACGGATTACGGATTACGGATTACGGTTCACGCGCCTCACTCTCGCTCGTTTCCAGGTCTCTCACGTAGACCAAAGCTTCCCCCTCACAGACAACCGTACCGGCCTGATTGGTACAGGTGGTACGCAGGTTGACAAGGTCTTTTTCGGGGCGGAGGCGGGTGATGGTGACAACGGCCGTTATCCCCTCCCCCACTTCCGCCACCGCCGGATAGCTTAATTGCTGCTTCAGCCAGTTCGTGCCGCGCCCCGGCAGCCGCGTGCCGAGTAGATCAGAAATCATACCCGCAAGCAAGGGGCCGGGCACGGCCGTTGCCGCCACAGCGCCAAATTGCAACCCCTCATCACCCGTCAACCGGCGATAAGCCGCCACATCTTCGGGCGAAAAGGTTCGTGTCGTGCTGGCCGATTGGCCGATGGTTAGTCCTTTCATATCGTTGTTCGTGTTCCGTGTTCCGTGTTCCGTGTTCCGTGTTCCGTAAACCGTTCACGGATTA
>CALFEW010000378.1 GCA_937958365.1 uncultured Chloroflexota bacterium
TTGTTAATTGTTAATTGTTAATTGTTAATTGTTAATTGTTAATTGTTAATTGTTAATTGTTAGTTGGCCCAAGGGGGTGGAGTCCTGGCCGGTGGGGGTGAGGAGGCGACGGCCGTTTTCAGGATTGTACAGCCCAACGCGCACGTCATACTCGCCCGGCGGCAGGTCGGCGGGTAAGGGGATGGCGTGGGTTTGCTGCAAGAGGCTTTGCGGCCGCCAGCCTTGCCACTTTGCGCCCAGGCCATCCCATTGCGCCACGATGTCGCCCGCCGGATTGGTGATGTGGATGAACATTTGGAGCGGCTCCGGCGACGAGGTTTTGAACCAGTAGGTCTGGAGGGTGAAGGGTTGGCCGGGCACGGCCGTTTGGCCCAATTGCCAGTTCAACAGGCCAATTGTGCCGCCTTGGGCGGCAAATTCCACACGCGGCCGTCTGTAGCCATCGTCCATGGGGGGAAGGCGATAGAGGCGGTAAACGGCCGTTTTTGCCACCAACTCCCAATCGGCCGTGTAGCCCCAGGCGTCGGCCAAAACAGGCGCGGCCGGTAAGGCCACCCACCGGTTGTCAGATTCGGGGAGTAAGACGGCCGTTGCCGGATCAAACCAGTACGGCGTTACCTGATTACTCTGGAAACGAGCAAAATCGGCCGGGGCCAATACATCCAGTTGCACACCACCTAACGAAACGTCAACCATCTCACCACGCTCCTTTACCTCGTAAATGAAAATACTGTACCCAATTTTAGCCACCGGCTCGCGTTCCCGAAACCAGGCAAACCGGTCATGGTCGGCGAAGTGGACGCCTTGCAGATTTGTGGCGCTGATGGCGTACAGGCCGGGGGCGGGGTCATGGGGGTAAAACGGCCGTGCCTCCGGTTCCATCAGTCGCGGCGGCCAGCTATCCAGGCCGGTATACGCAATGCCGTAATATTCCGGTCGCCCTTCGCCAAAGTAACTCAACCAGACGTGGTTTACCCCATTCTCGTCCAGCCACTGCTTCAGGCCGCCTAAATCTTGCCCCCAGTCCAGATTGCTGTCTACCAGATAGCGCCAGCCGCCGTTCGGGCCACCGGCCAGGACGTTGAAGAAGGCCAGATAGTGGGGGGAAGTCCAGAGGGCGAGGGCGGCGAGACAGAGGACGAGGAGAATTGTGAATTGTGAATTGTGAATTGTGAATTGTGAATTGAAGAGGCTGGCGGCGGTGAAGACGTAGAGGAAGGGCAGAATGGGCAGGATGTGGCGGTAGCCCAGGTTGATGTCGGTGGTCAGGGCGATGGCGAAGTAACCGAGAGCCGGAAGCAATAAGAAAATGGTCAATTGCCAATGGTTAGTGGTCAATTGCCAACGGTTTCGTAGGCCATTGATGGTCAGAAGTAAATACCGCGCAGTGGCCCAGGCCAGCAGCAGCAGCGTCGGCAGGGGGGTTTTGAGCAGGAAGGCCACCGGGAAGTAATACCACCAACCGCTGTCAGAGTAGGCGCCCGCCAGGAAAGCGGGCGTCGTTTTTTGCATCCGGCCGCCAATGTCCAACAATTGCTCCAGGTGATGCGACAGCGGCACGGTCAGGCCGCCCAACTGCGGCAGCGTGGGCAAATCGAGCGGCAGCGTGCCCACCTGGAAACCATAGGTCGCCCACAACGCCAGCGGCGCAACGACCACATAAGCCATGCCTAACATCAGAAGATTTCGGATTTCGGATTTCGGATTTCGGAGAACGCCTTTCGAAACCCGAAATCCGAAATCCGAAATAATGACAAGGGCGAAGAGAGGCACGAACAGCCCGGCGGTAAATTTGGTGTTTTGCAACAGACCGAAGGCTATTCCGGCCAGGAGAGCGCGGGACCAGGACGGCCGTTGCCAAAACAACCACAACGTATAGCCAGACAAAAACGCAACGGCCGTCAGCCCCAAGTCCGTCGTCGCCAGGCGCATGTGGGCCAGAATGTTGGGATCGAAGGCTATCAGGCCCAGCGCCAACAGCACCGCCCCGTCACGTTTGGTCAGTTCCCAGGCCCAACGCCCGGCCAGCGCCGCCAGCAGCAGCCCCAACCAGACGGTGGGCAGCCGCGCCAGAAACATCACGTGCGCCACATCGTTGCCGATTTCCCACAAGAACATCTCCGATGGCCGGTGAAAGCTGGTCAGCTCCCAGGCAGGGTCGGTCGTCGGCAGTTGCACAGACTCATCCGTCCATAAGAGCGCCGCGTTGAGCGCATTCAAGCCCAGCGGATGTCCCACGCGCAGCCATTGGTTTTCGCCGCGCACGTAGCCCAAACCGCGCGTAATAAACCCCTGTTCGTCAAACGTGGGCGACGTGTGCGCCAGACTGCTGACTGCCAGGGCAAATATCAGCA
>CALFEW010000379.1 GCA_937958365.1 uncultured Chloroflexota bacterium
TTACGTGTGGACCCTCGCCCCGACCCTCTACAATCTGGACAGCGCGGAATTCACTACGGCCGTGGCCACCGATGGCCTGGTGCGGGCTACCGGTTATCCGCTGTATCTGGTTTTGGGCAAATTGTGGACCTGGCTGCCGCTGAGCGCCGACATGGGCTATCGGCTGAATTTGTTTTCGGCCGTGTGCGGCGCGGCGACCCTCTTTCTGGCCGACCGTATTTTGCGCCGCTTGACCGCTGGCCCCTGGGCGCGGCTGGGCGCGTTGGGGCTGCTGGCGACGGCCCCTTACTTCTGGTCGCTCTCGCTCATCGCCGAGGTCTACACGCTGCACACGGCGCTGATGGCCGCGCTCATCCTGGCTTTGCTGCGCTGGGCCGAATCGCCGACCCCCTGGCGACTGGCGCTGCCGGTGCTGCTGGCGACGGTGAGTCTGGGCAACCATGCAGCGTCGGTGCTGCTTATTCCGGGCTGCGTCTGGTTTGTGCTGACGCGCCATCCCCGGCAGTTGGCCGATGGGCGCGTCTGGTTGGCGGGGGGAACGGCCGTTCTCCTGGGCGCGTCTATCTTCCTCACGCTGCCGCTGCGTTATGCCGGGCAGCCCGCTTTCAATTACGCCGGGGTTTATGATGCGCACGGCCGTTTCCTACCCGTCAACCTGCAAACGATCGAGGGACTGGTCTGGCTGATCACCGGGCAGAGTTTTGCCGGGCAGATGTTTGGCTACCCATTGTCGGCGGTGGGGGAGCAGGCGGCGGCTTACGGCCGTCAACTCTGGACAGCGTTTTTGGGTGTGGGCATTGGCCCGGCGCTGGTGGGTCTGGTTGTCTTGCTGCGCCGCGACTGGCGATTGGGCGGCCTGCTGCTGCTCATGTTTCTGGCGAACGCCATTTTCTACGTCAATTACCGCGTCATAGACAAAAACACCATGTACCTGCCCACCTATCTGGTGTGGGCGCTGTGGTTGGGCGTGGGCTATGAGGCGCTGCTGGTTGGCTGGCAGAAGGCGCTGGGCCGCCCCTGGCTGCTGCGTGGCGTCCTCGTGACGGCCGTGCTGCTGGCGCTGGTGGGTAATTGGCGGCTGGTAGATTTGTCCGACGATTGGAGTACCCGCGACCAGAGCGAAGCGATCTTGCGCCAGGTAGAACCCAACGCGCTCGTTTTTGGCTGGTGGGACACCGTGCCCGCCATCCAATATCTGCAATTTGTCGAAGGCCAGCGCCCGGACGTGCTGGTTATCAATCGTTTTCTCATCAGTGGACAAGACATGAATGCACTGATTTTGCGGGAAATCGGCCGTCGCCCGGTGTACATCAACAACCCATCCATCGAACTGCTGAGGGTGACGCAGGCAACGGCCGTTGGTCCGCTTTATCGTCTCGAATCACGAGAACAAACCCTTAAACCGTAGGAGGTTACATGAAACAAGTGAATCGTGAGAAAGTGATCCGCCTGGCGCTCACCCTGATGGTTTTGCTGTCCGGGCTGGCGCTGATCCCCTTTGTGGACCAGCCGGTGACGGCTATCGGCTGGAAGTTGTTTGCCGGTATCTACACGCCACTGCTGGAGGTGAACGAAACGGCCGGCGCACCCGGCAGTGTGTTTGCCTTTACCGGCACAAATTACCCGCCCAACAACCTGGCGACCATTTATGTCAATGGGCAAGGACGGGGCATGATCATGACCAATCCGGCCGGCGCGGCCAGTTTCCATGTCAATACACTGGGCGCAGCCATCGGGCGTTATGACGTGACGCTGGAAGT
>CALFEW010000380.1 GCA_937958365.1 uncultured Chloroflexota bacterium
AGTTGATACCGTTCCATTCTGCATCGGCGTAAAGCCGGTCGCGGGTTGTGCCGGGCACTTCCGAAACGACGGCCAGACGACGGCCGACGATACGATTAAACAAAGTGGACTTGCCCGCGTTGGGACGTCCCACCAGGGCAACTAAGGATTTAACAGACATACGATTTTTTCTTCCGGTAGCAGGCTAACGTGGCGTAAGGCCACCGTCGGCCAAGATAAGGTGGTTTCGGTTTGTTTAGCCTCATGTAGTCGCCCAGGCAGCCTGGACGTTTGAGAGGGTCTGACAAAACCGCTCAAAGTATCGGTTAATGTGCTGGTGATGGTGACCGCGACCAGAGACGGCTGAACAGAGCGAAGCTCTATGCCGCGATCGGGCAGGTCAATATCTGGTTCCAGATTGTAGGTTCCGGTGATCAGGCCAAAGGCGTCCACAGTGACGCGCACCTCATCTTCGGCCAGCGAATCCAGCACCGGCAATGGGCCAAAAAGAACAATACGAACTTCTGTCGGTTGGACGGTGGACGTGAGGTTTCTCCCCAATCCCAGAACTTCTACCGGACGATTATACACGCCAGTTGTGAGAATGGGTTCGATTTCCACGCTGACCGAGACAACTTGCACTTCGTCCAGGGTAATGTCTTCCGGCAACTCCAGGGTAACGGTCTGGGTAAACGTTTCTGTCAGGCCGGTGATGTCTATGGGTTCTGTGCGAATTTGGGTGATTTCGTTCAGGCGGGTGGGGACGCCTTGCACCAAAACGCTGGGCGGCGACACGGTGATGCCGAGCAGGCGGTAGCCTTCGGCGGGCGCGCCGCGCCAATTCACCTCGATAAATTTATCGGCGAAGTCGGCGGATTCGGTGACGGGGATGGTGACTTGCACCTCTTCGTGGCTGACGCTTTTCAGGCCGCTGGTGCTGGCGACGCGGCCCTGTCGGTCATAGAAAATGGGGACGGGGGTGGAAACGGCCGTTTCACTCGCATTATCCAAAAACACAGTCACACGAGCCGAATCCAGCCGGTTTACCTGGGCTTCTGTCCCGACGACTGTGATCACTTCCGGGACCAGCAGCGGATCGCCCTGGGTGTGTCCGCGGGCGACGCTGCCCCGGATGTCTAAGACGACCGGCACTTCGCGGGTGACAAGTTGTTCCAAACGCACCGTGACATCATTGGGCGAGGATGATGTAATGGTGATGCCGCGAAGTTTGGGCTGCACGTCCACATCGGCCACCACCTCTACCCCAAGGTCAAGCTGGCTGAGGTCGGCAACGGCCGTAAAACTCGCGGCGGTCAACTGATCGAGGATGGACAACCGCGCCTCGACGATAATCACCACGTTTTCATCGGAAGTTGTCAGGGTGCTGTTTTCCGGCTGGCCGATGAAGTCAATCGGGATTTGATAGGATTGCAGACGGGTGGGATCATTGCTCTGAGAGGCATTCAGCCAGATGAGGATAGCCAGCAGCAGTGACAGCAGGAAAGTCAAAAAATTCGAGAGGATGTTGCGAAAGATGTTCACTACAGCGCCCCACGGCTTTGTTTTTGACGATTCTGCAAAAAGGCGTTGAGAATTTCGTCCAGGCGGGATGGGTCCTGGCGGCGGATGATACGGCCGTTATGCGCAATAGACACCTGCCCCGTCTCTTCCGACACCACCAGGGCTACGGCGTCGCTCACTTCGCTAATGCCCAACGCCGCCCGGTGGCGCAGCCCCATTTGCCGGTCAGACAGGCTGCTGGTAGACAACGGCATCACACAGGCTGCGGCGGCCAATCGCGCCCCCCGAATGATCACCGCGCCATCGTGAAGTTCGGTGTTTTTGTTGAAGATGGTTAGCAGCAGTTCCGGCGAGGCTTCGGAATCCAATAAAATGCCCGTGTCAATGTATTCTTGCAGCCCGGTATCACGCTCAAACACAATCAAAGCGCCGTGGCGACGCTGCGAAAGGCGCAGACAGGCGTCTTTGACGGCAATCACGATGGGGTTCACCTCGTTGCGACGAAACAGACGCAGCACGCTGCCGCTGCGTCCCACCTGCTCCAGAGCGCGGCGAATCTCCGGCTGAAAGATGACGGGAATGGAAACCAGCAGCAACGGCAGCGTGGTATTGGCGACCAGAGAGCTGAAAGCGGGCAGCTCAACGTAATGGGCCAGCAGCCAGATGATCAGCGCCAGGACGATGAAGCCGCGCAGCACTTGAACGGCGCGTGTGCCGCGAATTAACATAAAAACGCCGTAGATGATAAGCGTTACCAGCAAGATGTCAACCACATCCAGCCAGGTGATTGCGCCTTGATAGTTTAAAAGGTTGTCAAACACCGAATTTCTCCCTATGTGCATCGGAGATTATAACCCAATCAACCAATGACGTCCGTTTATGTTTGGCCTGCGTCCCGCTGGCAATCAGGAAAAGAAGAAAAAGCAACCTGTGCGCCCGATGGAATATCTGCGCACAGGTTGCGAGGTACAAATCAGAAAAACCCATGAAGCCGGGAGTTGCCAGAGCAAATTCCGGGCGGTGGAACGAATCGTTATTTTAATTGAGCGAGTAGTTGTTTGTAGCTGGCCGCGTTGGGTGGATTGAGCTTTAAAATTTTCTCAATCGTTACAACCGCGCTGGCCTTGTCTCCGGCTTCCAACTGCGCTTCGCCCAGTTTGTCCAGGACGGAAACGGCATTCTGCGTCTGGTTTTGTTGAATGTAGAGGCGGGTAAGGCGGTCTACCAGGTTGGGGTCGGACGGCCGTTGTTGGACCATGTCTTCCAGGATGCCAATGACCTTCACGCCCCGGCCGGTACGAACCAACTGCATCAGGTATTTATCCAAAGCGCGTACGGCATTGCTGGATTGGCCGACCTTAAAGTACATATCTACCAACGTCAGCGCCGTCCATTCGTCATCGGGCTGGAGTTCGCGCAAGTCGCGCAGGGCGGGCAGGGCGCGCCGCCACTCGAAGCGCTGCACGTCTATGTCTACCATGGCGCGCAGCAGACGTTTGGGCCAGTTGCGGTCGGCTTCGCCGCGTGGGGCCAGTTTCAGGGCTTCCTGGTAGATGTCACGCGCTTTTTCCACCTGGGCCAGTTGGTAATACGCCTCGCCCAAAATCATGTAATGCTCCAGCGCCCGGTCAATACGGCCGTGCTGCTTCAGCAAATCAATCAGCCGCGCCCGCACCGACAAATCCATCGGCGCCAGTTCCAGCACCTTCTCATAGGCCATAATTGCGCCGTTGATGTCGCCGCGCACCTTAAACGTATCGGCGATGGTGGTAAATTTCGAGGCGCCCATTTCATGCCGGCCTTGCTTAGCCAGCACTTCACCCAGTTGAATGTGCGCCGGTAAATAATCTGGGGAAAGCTGGATGGCGCGAAACGTTTCTTCGATGGCTGTGTTATACATTCCCCGCCGCGCATATTCCTGGCTGAGATACAAGGATTCCAGCACCTTCTCCGTG
>CALFEW010000381.1 GCA_937958365.1 uncultured Chloroflexota bacterium
ATTCCGGTGGTCCTGCCTTAAAGCCGGTGGCGCCACACCAGCAAGCATACCAGCCCATGGGAGCCGTGCCAAACAACATGCGCGGTCTTTGCAAATGAATCATTTCGACGCCCATGCCCCAGCGGGCGTTGGTGATAAGCCGCTGGCAGCCGGCCATGTGCAGTTTGTCGGTGTACAGCAAAAAGTGTTGGCAATGACGCATCAGCAAAACGGCCGTGGTCACAATCTCCGGCACTTTTTCCTGCTGCGCATCCACCTGCTGCACCTTCAGGTTGCCCGGCAAATGACGGCCGGCGCGCTGCAAAACGTCAGCCTGAATCTCCCAGGCAATAACCTGCCGGGCAACTGTCGCAATCTGGCGCGCCAGGCGCAAATCACCCGCGCCAATCTCCAACACAACGTCGTCTGGATGGATGGCTTTTAGCACTTCCCCATACGTTGGTTCATCATAGGCCGCCCAGAGGCGTTCCCAGTCACGACTTGTCGCCGGCATCATAGATTGTCTACCGCCTCACCAGTTTGTTGAAGCCAAAGGCCAACAAAAAGACCAGCCACAGAGCCACGGCCGATCCCAGGCCCCACATAATCGCGCGTCCCACGCCTTCGGTGGGGTAAAGCTGCCAGGTCATAAATGCCGCAAACCCCACACTCAGCAGCACCATCATCATCAAGCCACTGCGTTGCTGAATCCACGGCTCACTCATCGCCTGCCGAATTTCAGCGTCTATCTTTTCGTCGGCCTGACGTTGTTGCTCTCTTTGTTTGCGCTTCGACTTATTCGCCATAAATATTCCTTGAGATTGGAGATTGGTCCAAT
Source organism: uncultured Chloroflexota bacterium (assembly GCA_937958365.1). Classification (GTDB taxonomy): domain Bacteria; phylum Chloroflexota; class Anaerolineae; order Promineifilales; family Promineifilaceae; genus Leptovillus. Next base: position 818 of record CALFEW010000381.1, read on the forward strand.
CTCCAATCTTTAATCTCTATGCTGCCTTCACCAATTCCCGCTTCTCCAGGTCATACAGCCCATAAGCTGCCGCCAGGAATTCGATGGGATGCCGCGAGGGCAAGTCGGTGCCGTGTTCCAATTGCCAGCGGCACGTTTCCGAATCGCAGGCAGTCATTTCCACCTCGTCGCCCTGTTCAGCCACGAAGTCGAACAATTCTGCGCCTACGTCCATAGCGATCTGATACTTTTCTTTCTTGTAGCCATACGTCCCGGCGATGCCACAACAGCGGGCGTGGCTTTCGCGCAAATCAATGCCGGGGATTAAGGCCATGATGTCCATCGCCGGTTTGCCTACGCGGTGCGCCCGGTATTGACAGGGTGCGTGGTAGGGCAGCACCATGTTGATCTCGTGGAAATCGGTCTTCAATTCGCCGCGGTCATGCAGTTCGCGCAGCCATTCAAAGATGTCCCAGGTGGCCTGGGTGATGGCTTTGGCGTTGGGTCCATCCATGTCCAGCAGTTCTGGCGCTTCTTCTTTCAGGGTTAGCGTGCAGCTTGTGCTGGTTCCCACGATGTCTAATCCGGCCTGCGCATAGACCAGCAGCTTGTTGATATTATTTTGATGATATTCGGTGGCGGCGTCAAATTCGCCGTTGCTTAGCAGCGGCAGGCCGCAGCAATTTTGCGGCGGAACCAGCACTTCGTAGCCGTTGTGTTCAAACACGGCCACGGCCGCTTTGCCGATGAACGGTTCGTAGTACATGGTGGCGCAGCCGTGGTAGTAGACCACTTTTTTGTCAGATTTCAGGCGGTACGCCTGGGTTTTCTTGAACCAATCGCCAAAGGTTCCGGTGGTAGACCAGTGGGGCAGGGGCGCTTCGCGGGCGATGCCCATGACTTTCTCGGCCAGGGCGCGGCTGACGGGATTGTGCATGCCGAAATTTGCCAGCGCCGGGGCGATGCTGCCCAGTTTGCCCAGCGTTTCGTTGCGCCCCAGCAGCCGGTTACGCAAGGGGATGCCTTCTTCGACCATGATTTGGGCACGAGCGCGGGCGTTGAGTTCGGCGATTTTGACGCCGGTGGGGCAGACTTCGTTGCAGACGCGGCAGCCGGAGCAGTAATCAACCGAATGGTCGGGGGTTTGCGGCTGGCCGTTTTCGCGGAAGCGCTGCGCCTGTGGGCCGACGTATTTGGGACCGGGAAACAGATCGGTCACGGCCGATACCGGGCAGTAGCTGGTGCAAATATTGCACTTGATACATTCGTCTAAGGAAGGTCCTACGGAATGCCATGATTGTGTGTGCATAATCGTCTCTCTCAGCCGCACAACGCCTGGGCGGCGGCCACACCGGTGGCTACGGCCGTTCCCTCGGTGCTGCGTTCCTGGATGGCGTCGTTGTGGGCCAACAAGGCTCCGGCGGCCCACAGGTTGGCATAGAGCGGTTGTCCATTTTCCGCCACCGGCTGGAAATTCTGGTTGACGGCGACGCCACCGGCAAACACCGGATGTCCTTGCGGATTCAGGAAGCTGGCCTGGAACCAATCGGCCCGGTTTTGCGGTACGGTGAGCGGCAGATTGAAGATGGTTTCCCAGACACGGCCGTTCACATCACTGTTAAATCCACCACCTAAAATACCGCCGGTCGCCAGCAAATAGTTATCGGCGCGCAGTTTGAGCGGCCGGGAACTGGTGGCGCTTTCTACCCAACGCACCGCGCCGGGTGCGCCGTTGGGGGCGATGGTTTCGGCGGCGATGATTTCCATACCGGCCGTCAGGCGCACGCCCAGACTTTGCAGGTGGCGGCGGAAGGCTTTAAACAGACGCACGCCGGGCACGCTGGGCGGCAAGGTGGGAATCTCAAAAACCGGCGAGTTGGTCTCTCGTTCCAGTTCGGCCAGCAGTGTCATGTGGGCTTCCATGCCCAAAATCGCCGGGAGGCCAATGCGTTCGCCAGGGCGGACTATTTTGCGCAGGGCTGCGCCCAGGAGGGCGCGCTGCTCTTTGTTGTCTAATCCCTGGGCTAACTGCACCGTGTTGCTGTCGCGCCGGTCGGTGATGAGTTTCAGCGGCAGGAAGGCGGCGCGCGCCAGGTAGCCTAGTTTGCACAGATTTTCGGCGATGAGTTCAGGGTAAAAATCGCGCATCCCTTCAAACCCGACGATAAGCATTGGTTCGGCGCGGCTTAGATCGCCGGCCAGTTGGGCCATGGGAGCCAGGTATGTAGGCCGCGCCGCGCCGGCGGGTGAAGGCAGCAGCAGATTTTCGCCGGGAGTGGCCGCGCCACCGTAGGGCACGCCGATGTCTTTGCTGAGGGCGACGAAGGTAGCCAGCGTTTGGGCGACGTGTTCGTCGCTAAGGTGGGCGTAAGGGTGGCGGGGATTGGTTCGGACGAAGGTGGCAATTTGTTCCAACGGCCGTTTCACCGGTATGTCCGGCTGCGCTGGCGTATAGCCAAGCACGTCAATCGTGCCCGCGCCCCAGTGCATGGAGCCTAACCCTTTGGCGGCTATGGTTACGTGTAGACCGGCTTTAACGGCCGTATAGGCGGCCATCAACCCGCTCAATCCTGCGCCAATGACGAGTAACTCAGACATCGGCCACCTCCTCGGCTGTCGGCGTCGTGTCAAAATGGTAAAAATCGGTGACAGGGCTGGATAGCTCTTTGTCCGGCAGGTGGTCGGCGTTCATCAGGCTCATGTAGATCAATTCATCCAGCCGTTCTTGCTTAAGCTGGCGGCCCCATAAGATGGGCGTCACCCCTTTCCAACGTTCTTGCAAAAAGTCGCGCAGCAGGAGGTTGGGATTGAAAGAAGTGGCGGTATTGGCGGCAAGATGGCTGGCGGCACGGCCGTTAGTGGTACGCCCATTATGGCTGTCGGCATCGCTGACCAAATTGTGGCCGGGCGACTGTAAATAGGCGACGTTCCATTGGGCTGCGCCGCCGGCTTCGTCGCTCATGTTCACTTCCCAACTGCCCGCCTTTTTCATCTCGTGCAAAATGCCCACGGCGCGATAGGTGCAAAATCCACCCTGGCATGGCCCTTTGCCCAGGCGTACGTCGCGCCGCAGGTCGTCCAGGGTCAGCAGCGGATTGCGCCGGGCGGCGTTTTCGATCATCGTGCGCGTCGCCAGTTCGCATTCGCAGACCAGTTCGGCCTGTAAATGTTTTTCTTCGATTTCGTGCAGGCGGTGGCCCAGCCAGTAATGCCCCTGTTCCACGCCGGGGACGGGGGTGGTGGCGGTGATACACGGCCGTTCCGTGCCCAAATGGCGGCAAATATCATCCACCGTCGCTTCGGCCATCAGGCGGAAGGTGGTCCACTTACCGCCGGTAATGGTGAGAAAGCCAGAAACCCCTTCCCGCTCTTGATGATCTAATAGAGCGAGCTTGCGGGTCACGTCGCGCCCTTTGCCGCTGGTGTAGGTGTCCTGGAATAACGGCCGTACCCCTGCCCAGGCCCGCAGCACCCGCGCCTGAGCAAAACCGGGGACCATTTTGTCCCCTTCTTCCAGCATTTTGGCAACTTCCCACGGCTCAATCCGCAGAGGTTCCGGTTCCGGCACGTTAATCGAAGTGGTGCCAATCACGCAAACTGTGTGGCTGGGCACAATAATGTCGCCATCCGACGGGCTTTTGCAGCGATTCACCACCGTATTCACCAGCCGATGGTTCATCGCCACCATCGTGCCCTTGCTGGGCATAATGCTGATCTGGATACCCGCCAGCGCCGCCAGCTTACCCGTCCAGGCGCCGGCGGCATTCACGGTTATGTCGGCGTGAATCTCCGTTTCTTCGCCGGTGACCACATTGTGGACAATCGCGCCGGCAACACGACGGTCGCTGTCACCGCCGGTCATGATCAAACTGGTCACTTCATGATAGGTCAGAATTTGCGCGCCGGCGTTACGGGCCGCCTGCGCCGTGGCATGAGCCGCCAGAAAGCTGTCCGATGAGCCATCTGGCACTTCAAAGACGCGGCTGATACGCGGGTTGAGCAGCGGTTCACGCCGCAGCGCCTCAGCTACGGGAATTTCAGTACAAGGGATGCCGACGGCGTCGCAGCCGGCTTTGAATTTGTTGGGATAATCGCCCTCGTCTTCGGGCAGCACGACAAAAAACCCACTGGTGTCTTCGATACAGTGGGCGTGGGTGACACGTAAAATTTTATTTTCAGCGATGCACTCGGCCGCACCGTGGGGGTCTTTGACGGCATAACGGCCGCCGCTGTGCAGCAAGCCATGATACCGCCCCGACGTGCCATGCGTCAGGTCGCGTCGTTCTACTAAAATAACTTTGAAACCACGCAGCGCCGCATCCCAGGCCACGCCTGTGCCTGTAGCTCCACCGCCAATGACCAGAACTTCAGTTTGTAAACGGTTCATCTTGGGTCTCCCCAAAAAGAAATTGTGAATTGTGAATGGGGAATTGTGAATGGTGAATGAATCCGGCTGTCGCCAGACTCATTCACCCTCTTACTTCACAATTCTTACTTCACAATTCACAATTCACAATTACTCTACCCAGTCGAAGGTGCGGGTGACGGCCTTCTTCCATTGGGCGTAAAGCGCGGTGCTGGCATTGCTGCCTTCAGTGGGTTCCCAGGTCTTGGCGATACCCCAGTTGGCGCGCATTTCGTCCGTGCTTTGCCAGAAACCGACGGCGTAACCGGCGGCATAAGCAGCACCCAGGGCGGTGGTTTCGGCCACTTTCGGGCGCACGACGGGTACGTCCAGCACGTCGGACTGGAATTGCATGAGCGTGTCATTGTAGACCATGCCACCGTCAACCTTGAGGGCGGTTAACGGTACGCCGGAGTCGGCGTTCATGGCATCCAACACTTCGCGGGTCTGGTAAGCGGTCGCTTCCAGGGCAGCGCGGGCGATGTGGCCTTTCTTGACGTAGCGGGTGAGGCCAACGATGGCGCCACGCGCGTCGGAGCGCCAGTAGGGGGCGAACAGGCCGGAGAAGGCGGGGACGAAGTAAACGCCACCGTTGTCTTCGACGCTCTTGGCGTAATCTTCGATGTGGGGGGAGAAATCGAAGAAGTTCAGGTTGTCGCGCAGCCATTGGACCAGCGCACCGGTGATGGCGATAGAGCCTTCCAGGGCGTAGACGGCCGGTTCGTCACCGAATTTGTAGCACAGGGTTGTCAACAAACCGCTCTTGGAGGGCACGATCTTGGTGCCGGTGTTGAGGATCATGAAGCAGCCGGTGCCGTAGGTGTTTTTGGCTTCGCCGGGGCTGAAGCAGGCTTGCCCGACGGTGGCGGCTTGTTGGTCGCCCAGGTCGCCGGCGACGGCGATGCGGCCGCCGAAGGGGCCGGCTTCTTTGGTGTAGCCATAGACAAAGGAAGATGGCTTGACGGCCGGCAGCATGGACATGGGGATGGTCATCTCTTTGCAGATGGACTCGGACCAGTTGAGGGTCTCCAGGTTCATGAGCATGGTACGGCTGGCGTTGCTAACGTCGGTGACGTGCGCGCCGCCCTGAGGACCGCCGGTGAGGTTCCAGATGACCCAGGTGTCAATATTGCCGAAGAGGGCATCACCGCGCTCGGCTGCGGCGCGAACGCCTTCAACGTTGTCGAGGATCCATTTCACTTTCGGGCCGGAGAAGTAGGTGGCCAGGGGTAAACCAACCTTGTCGCGGAACCGATTTTGGCCGACGCCGCCTTCCAAATCTTTGATGATTTTGTCGGTGCGGGTGTCTTGCCAGACAATGGCATTGTAATAGGGCTTGCCGGTGTTTTTGTCCCAAACGACGGTGGTTTCACGCTGGTTGGTGATGCCGACGGCGGCGAGGTCGGCGGCGGTGAGGCCGGCATTCTTCATGGCGCCTTTCACGACGTCTTGGGTGCGCGCCCAGATTTCCATGGGATCATGCTCTACCCAGCCTGGCTTGGGGTAGATTTGCTCGTGTTCCATCTGGTGGATGCCTACAGGTTCGCCGGAATGGTTGAAGATCATGCAACGGGTGCTGGTGGTACCCTGATCAATTGCGGCTACAAATTTTTCTGCCATTTTTTTTGCTCCTTCAGATCAAAATAGTGGGTGGGGCGGCGAGGGCATTTGTTGCCGGTTCGCCGCCATCCTGTTGGGTTATTAAGCTTCTAAAGTATCCAGTAACGCTTTTAACATGAGATAGGAGGAAGTTGCGCCGGGGTCTTGATGCCCTCTGCTGCGTTCTCCCAGGTAGCTGGCCCGGCCCTTGCGGGCGATGAGGGGGATGGTGTTTTTCATGCCTTGTTCGGCGGCGTTAACGGCCGTTTCCAGGGCATCGTGGGTGTTTTTGCCTTCATCGAGGGCCGCCTGCATGGCCTCTAATGCCGGAGACCAGGCGTCGAACATGGTTTTGTCTTCAAGTTGGGCGCGCCCACGTTGGACAATGCCTTCAACACCGGTCTTGAGCATTTTGAAGAGATCTTCATCGCTCAGCTCTTCTTTGGAGGCCAAAGCCATGCCGCTGCGCATGAAAAAAGTGCCATAAAGTGGGCCGCTGGCGCCACCGACGCTGGAAATAAGCGTCATGCCTGTGGTTTTCAGGATGTTACCGATGTCTTTATCGGCGACGCTGGGCAGTTTTTCCATGACTTTGCCAAAGCCGCGTGTCATGTTGATACCGTGATCGGCGTCACCAATAGCGGCGTCTAGCTGGGTAAGGTATTCTTTGTTGTCTTTCATGACAACGGCCGTTGCTTCCAACCATTGGACAATCTGATCTCTTGTGACCATAGTGCCTGTCCTTCGAGAGTTGTTAGTTGGTAGTTGTCCGTAATAGCTTGCTATCCACTATCTACTATTTACTACCAACTGTTGATTACGCGCCCCAGCGCAGACCTGGCGTCACGACCGGTGCATCCCAGAACTTGAGGATTTCCTCGTCGGCCTTTAACAACGTGATAGAACAGCCCTGCATTTCCAAAGATGTAATGTAGGGGCCAATCAGATTGCGCACGATGGTGAGACCTTTGTTTTCGCAGATTTGGGCCAACTTGCGATAGATGGCGTACAACTCAGATACAGGTGTGCCGCCCATGCTGTTGACGAAGGCAATGATCTGGTCGCCAGCCTGCAATGGCGGGTCGGTGAGTTGAACGTCTACCCAATCACCGGCTTCGTTGTCCCATTCCCGAACGGTGCGCGAGTAAGCGCCGTCATCAATGATCGCCAGGGCCATCATTTCCGTGATTTCGTCGGCGGTCATCATGGGCAGGCGTTCGCGGCCAGGTTCGCCGTGAATACCAATACCGATTTCGAATTCGTCGTCACCGAGTTCAAAAGTGGGTTTGCCGGCAGCGGGGACAGTGCAAGAAGTAAGCGCCATGCCCAGGGAACGGCCGTTTTGGTTCACTTTCCGCGCCAGGTCCGCACATTGTTCCAGACTGTAACCAGCTTCGGCCGCAGCGCCGACGATCTTTTCAACCAGCACAGTTGTGCCCACGCCGCGCCGTCCGGCCGTGTACAGGCTGTCTTTTACGGCCGCATCGTCGTCAATCAAAATGCTCTGCACTTTGATGCCGTCAGCATAAGCCATTTCAGCCGCAGATTCAAAATTCAGCACGTCGCCGGTGTAGTTTTTCACCAGGAACAGCACGCCAGCTCCGCCATCCACAGCTTTGGCTGCTTCATACATCTGATCGGGTGTCGGTGATGTAAAAACCTCACCCGGACAGGCTGCATCCAGCATCCCTTTGCCCACGAAGCCACCATGCATCGGTTCGTGGCCGCTGCCGCCACCAGAAATGAGAGCAACCTTGCCCTGAACCGGTGCGTCGGCGCGCACGACATACTTGGGTTCAAAATACACCTTCAGCATGTCGGGATGGGCGATAGCCATACCTTCAAGCTGTTCCTTCACCACATCGTCAATGGCATTGATCAATTTCTTCATGGGACTCTCCTTACTTCTTGGTCGGGTTTGCCGCGGCCCAGATTCAGCCGCAGCAAACCCGCTTTTGTTAAACCTTTAACTTATTTCTTTTCCGGCAGGAAAGGTGTAATGAAGGCATCGTAGGCAAAAGCCCCGATGGCCCCCGCAATGGCTGGAATCAAGACCGGCACAATCAAAGCGTAAGCCGGATCGTCCCACAACCCTTGCGTGCCTACCAACGTGCCAAAAATGCGCGGACCCAGGTCACGAGCGGGGTTGATGGAGTAACCGCTGGGGCCACCCAAAGACATACCAACCGCCAGAACGGTGAAGCCAACCAGGAAGGGACCCATGTTGTTCTTCAGGCCCAGGTTGCGTTCGTCGCCACTGGCTAACACGCCCCACAGCAGCATCATCGTGCCAAAAAATTCGGCGATACCGGCCGTCAGCAAAGAGTAGCTGCCCGTCGCCGCAGCGCCCTGGCCGCCCCAGAAGGATGAGCCAAAGACAGAGCCGGGACCAGTGGACCAAACATTGGGCATACCGGCGGCAACCAGACCGTCGCGGTAGACCAGGTAGACGCCCAAAGCGCCCAGGAAAGCGCCAATGAATTGCGCCACGATGAAGGGGCCGACTTTGGCCCAGGGGAAGCCGCGCTTGACGGCCAAAGCAATGGTTACGGCCGGATTGAGGTGCGCGCCGCTAACGCCGCCCGAAATGTAGACGGCGACGATAACTGCGAAAGCCCAGCCGATGGTTATGGTATTCCAGTTGTAGGCGGGTGCAGCCAGACGTGGCGCCAGCCCTACGTTGGCGACAACGCCGTCACCCAACAGAATGAGAACAAACGTACCGAATATTTCACCAATCAGTTCGCCTGTTAAACCGCTCTTTTTCATCTTGATTCTCCTTAAGGTACTTGATTAAACATGAAATGGGTTGGGATCCCCTGATAGTATGGGCATCGGCTCGTGGGCGCCGGCAAATGAAGTCGCAAAAATCTGCATCCGAACTATCAGGTTGTGCTTAGAAATAGGGGAGTAATTTTTTCTTAGGACCACCTCCTTGTTCCAACACAACGCAGTCACTTACAACTATCCTGTAGAAGCCGTCAGGTGAATATGATGCGCAATCGTTAAATTATGCTGCGCCTCTTCCCGTTGACGAGGGCAACAACAACCCTGCCCGCTGTAGAACTTTGTTAACGACGACAGCGTAACAAGGCAAGATGAAGGTGCGTTGATGGGGTTGTAATTTATGCAAAAACCGCAATTCTAAGTCGCCATATTTGGTTGATTTGCATAACACACTGCTGTTAATAATACAGCAAGCGGGGTTCAAATCAACAATGCTGCGTTTTATGTTCCAATGTGAAACATAAAATTGAAGAAATCGTTTCATTATGAAACGCGGCTTATGATTTGAATTGTTCGGTAGTCAAACTGAAGCGTTTCAT
>CALFEW010000382.1 GCA_937958365.1 uncultured Chloroflexota bacterium
ATGCGCGCCGCTGTTCATCTAATTCTGCCACGACTTCATCTAATAGCAAGATCGGCGTTTCACCGGTTATCCGGGTCATCCAGTTGATCTCGGCCATTTTCAGGGCCAGGATGGCCGTGCGCTGCTGTCCCCGCGAGCCGTAATTGCCCAGGTGACGGCCGTTAAGCTGAAAATACCAATCATCCCGGTGTGGTCCTACGCTGGTTGTGCCCCGTGTCAAATCTATCTGGCGGGCAGCGACCACCGCCTGACCATACCGCTTTTCAATAGCCGCGGGGTTATTGTTTTGCTCTTGCAGCCATTGGCCGGGCTGAGGCAGCCGGGACGCCAACCCATTGTTGCCCGTACCGGCCTCTTCCAGCCGGGGCAAATAATTGATTCGGATCGTCTCGCCGCCGTCGGTCAATTCTTCGTAATGAATGCGCTGCGCTTCACGAGAAATAGCCTCGATGAAGGCGGCGCGCCGGGCAAAAATGTGGCTGCCCAGCTTCACCAACCGCTCCGAAAAGACCGGCAATACTTCAGGCGAGCCGGTTCCCTCGGCAATCTGGCGCAAGAGCGCATTGCGCTGTTCCAAGATTTTGTTGTAATCCGCCAGATGGCGGCAGTAAACCGGATCAACCTGACATAAAGTAATGTCCAGGTAACGGCGGCGCTGGCTAGGTGTGCCGCTGATCAGTTGAATGTCTTCGGGCAAAAATAAGACGACGCGCAAATTGCCCAACAGGTCCATCAACCGGACTTTGCGCCGGTCTACCAACACCTCGCGCCGAAAACTGCGCGTACCCTGGCGCGACGCCTGATTTTCTTCGAGAATGAGGCGCATTTCTAGGTGACGCTGGCCGGTTTCCGTAGCCAGGTGGGCCTGAATGCGCCCGACGATGACCGGTTCTTCCGTTTGCAGGGCTTCCCAATTGATGAGTTGTTGGTCTTGCTCTGCCTGTGGCGAGCGGGTGGTCGCCAGGTAAAAGATGGCTTCTAGCAAATTTGTTTTGCCTTGCGCGTTTTTGCCGTGCAGCAAAGCAGGTCCGGCGGGGAGGTCTAGCTCCAGACGGCCGTAATTACGAAAATTGGTTAGTGACAGATGCGTGATATGCATGAGCAATCTAATGTCAGAATGGACCATGAGGGCATAGCATCATTTTAACATAAGCGATTCTAGCTGTCATAAAAGCGAATTGGCTGCCTGTGCGCCGGTGAAGTAGCCGGTAACGGCCGTGAAGACGTGTTGCGATGGACTTCCCTCCATGCTATCCTTAATCCTTAACCTGGCCAGAGCATGGCGTTTTCCTGCATTACCCACCAGAGACAATCGTCGTCTCACCGGACGCCAAATTTAAAATCGGCCTGCAAACAGATAAAGGTGCTCTATGGATGAAAGTAACGGGTCGGGTCGTTCACCGTTAACCATTATCGTGTTGCTTCTTCTCGTTGTGATTGTTCCCCTGGCTATTGGCCTGTTTGTTGCGCCTCGTGTTGTGCCCAAACCCCAAATTGGCGTCATTCGCCTGAATTATGAGATCGCCAGCGACACCGCCTTTGAAATAACCGAACAACTGGCCTACGCCCGGCAAAATCCGGCCATCGAAGCTGTCGTCCTGATCATCAACAGCCCTGGCGGTTCCGCCGCCTACAGCGAAGAACTCTTCCTGGACGTCTTAGAGACACGCCGCCAGATGCCGGTGGTGGCTTCCGTAGATTTGTTGGCCGCCAGCGGCGCGTATTACATGGCCGCCGCCGCCGACGAAATTTACGCCAAACCGACCTCTAACGTGGGCAGCATCGGCGTGATTGCCTTTTTGCCCGGCGACGTGTTCCTGGAAGAAGATTTGCTCACCACCGGCCCTTACAAAGCGTTTGGCGGCACCCGCGATGGCGTCGTGCGGCAGATCGAACGGGCCAAATTTGCCTTTTTGCAAGCTGTAGAAACGGGGCGCGGCGACCGGTTGGTTATTGACCGCCAGACGTTGTCTCGCGCCGAGGTGTATACCGGTGTGCAAGCGCTGGAGTTTGGGCTGATTGATGGCCTGGCGGCCAATGAGGAAGTGATTCGCAAAGCGGCCGAAATGGCAGGTATTCGCGCTTACGACACGGTGGAACTGTATCCATTGGCTTTCCCGAATGCGACCGGTACGGCCGTTGGCACGAGCGTAGGCGCCAGCCTGCAAACCGAACCGCTCGACGTGGCCCGCCTCTGGTCTGCACCGAGCAATCTGGCTCCCGGTCTCTATTACCGCCACGTTGAACCATCTGGCGGGCAGTAAGAGATTATCAAAGATGCGTCCGTTGAGACGAAAGACTAAACAAGGTTAAAATATGCGTAAAGCTATCCTACTCGTCGTGATCTTTTTGGGCCTGTTGGCGGCGCCATCTATCTTGCGCTATTTGCAGTTTTATCGGTTGTCGTCAACCGAGCGAGCGCCAGCGCCGGTTTACGAATCGGATACCATCGAGCCGGTCCCCACGCCGGGATCATTTGCCTTTGTAGATGAGCCGGCCACAGGCAGCGGCCTTGTTTTGTTGGATGAGGCGCACCGCAACAATTTCTCGCTGGACGACATTGGCTATTTGGACGGCCGTTTATCGGCCCGTGGCTACGAACTGCTGCATTACACCGGCGGCGACCTGGCCCGTCAGCTTCGTCCCGTCACCGCCTTCATCACCATCACGCCGCTGGAAGCCTTTAGCGCCGCCGAAATTCAAGCCCTCACCCGCTTTGTAGACCGGGGCGGGCGGCTGCTGATGGTGGGCGATCCCACTCGCTTTGAAGTGGTGATAGATGAGTCCGACCCGTTTGCCTTCACCTTTCAACTAGACTCCGACAGAATCCCGCTGAACAGCCTGGCTAACGAGTTTGACCTGATTTTTAACGGGGATTACCTCTACAACACGGTGGAAAACGAAGGCAATTTCCGCAACATCATCTTGCGGCAAGACGAGCCGTCCGACAATTTGCTGCTGGCCGACGTGACCAAACTGGCTTTTTACAGCGCCCAGTCGTTGCAGGTAGGGCCAACGGCCGTTCCTCTCATCACCGCCGACAACAACACCTGGTCCTCGGCCACCGACCGGCCGGGTGGTTTGGTGGTGGCCGCTACCGGGCGCGACGGCCGTGTCCTGGCTGTCGGCGACATCCATTTTTTTAACAACCCTTACTTCACCGTCTACGACAACAGCCGTTTCATCGCCCACGTCGCCGATTTCCTCACCGAATCGGATGAGCGGCAGCTCACCCTGGGCGATTTCCCCTACTTTTACCAGCAGCCGGTCAATCTCATCTACACCGGCAGCCCGGACCTGGGCGCGGGCGCGTTTGACGACATCATCGCTTTGCAAGGCGCTTTCCAACGGGTAGACATTCCGCTCACGCTGGCGACAGAGCCTCAACCCAACCACGATACGTTATACCTGGGCCTGTACAATCAGGCCGACGACGTGGCCGACGTGTTGGCCTCGGCGGGTATCACGCTGACCATTGAGCCGCCCGTTCTTACCGAAGCGGCGATGCCGCCGTCGGATGAGGAAACACCGACGCCGGAGCCTGAAGAAGAAGCCGACGAAGAAGCAGATGCCGAGGAAACGGCCGTGCGTCTGGTGCAATCGTCGCTGGGCAACGTGCAAATGTCCGGCACGGCCCTGGTTGTGCTGGCGGAAGAGGAAGACGGCCGTCGCCGTGTTGTTGTCCTGGCGGCCAGCCGCGAAGGGCTGGAAAACATCGTCAGCCGCCTGCTCGACCTCATCCCGTTGGATGTGGAGGAAGCGCTGGCCGGCTGCCTGCTGCAAGACCCCATCGCCCTGTGCCCCACCGATGTGGCAAACGAGGCCATCGAAGCCGAATTGCTCACGTCGGACGTGGAGACGACCGCCGAACCGACCGAAACGCCTGTCTCCGACGACGATACCGGCGGCGGCGCGCAGCCGGTGGACGACATCAATGCGGAAATTCAGGGCGACATCGGCCTGGGCGATACCGTTGACGGCACGCTGGAGGCGGCAGTCTCCCACGCCTGGCTGTTTAGCGATGGCCCGGCCGTCATAGACATCACCGTTGTCGGCGACGAAGACATAGACGTGACGGTAGAACTGTACGATCCAGACAACGTGCTGCTGGAACAGCAAGACGCCACGTTTGCCGGTGAAGCGGAAGAACTGCTGGGTGTGGACATCCCCGACGACGGGACTTACACCATCGTGGTGCGGGACTTTTTTGATGATGGCGGCCGTTACACCCTGACGGTGACAGAAGGCGAACTGGCCGAAGGCGGCGGCGCATCGGGCGAGGGTCTCTTTTTGTTTGTCCAGGATGATGGCCTGGCGTTGAACGGCGGCGTTACCAGCGCCGACGCTTTGTTGGCCTTCTTGCAGCCGGAGTTCGACGTGACCGTATGGACGGCCAGCGATGACGGCCCGCTGGAAGACGGCATATTAGATGGCTACGCCCTGGTCATTTGGGACACGGGCGATTACCAGAATGAAGATGGCTTTTTTGACGAGAGTACGGCCGTTATCCTCGACTATCTCGACGGCGGCGGCTCCCTATTTGTCACCGGGTCCGCGCCCTCGCTTTTTGGCGAACTGCCACTGGCCCCCATCAGCGACGTTGAAGTCAGCGGTGACGACGAGGTCTTGATAGACGGCCTGGATCTGGGCGATGTCTTTGCTCTGGACCAGGAGTATGACGCTGCCTTATCCGACCTCATCGGTGGGACTTCTGATGATGCGTCTACCGCCTTTTTCTTGCGTGGCCCAGACAGCGATACCCCAGAGGCCATCGCCAGTTTTGCCGTCTACGATGAAGAGTTCGGCCAGCGAACGGTGTTCATGATGTTCCCATTTGTCGGTTTACCGATAGAAATCCAGGCGACTTTGCTCGACAACATCGTCACCTGGTTTGGCCTGCGCAGCGATTAACATAAATGAAATTACGCAGATTAAGGTTGGCATATAACACTGAGCAGCTTTCATTCCGAAATCCGCAATCCGCAATCCGAAATTTTTACAGGAGTCGGAAATGAGCCAGACAATCCTCATCGTAGACGATGACACAGCGCTTGCCAGGACCATCGAACACATCCTCGTCAAAGCCGACTATCGAACCCTGGTAGCTTACACCGCCGAGGACGGGCTGGACCTGGCCCGGACTGCCTCTCCCCACCTGGCTTTGCTGGACGTGATGGTTCCTAGCATGGGCGGCTGGGAATTGTGTCGGCAAATTCGCTGTTTCACCGACATCCCCATCATCTTTCTCACGGCTCTGGGCAGCGTAGATAATGTTGTGCGCGGTCTGGAAGCGGGTGCAGATGATTACATCGTGAAGCCTTTTGAGCAGGCGGAGATTCTGGCGCGGGTCATGGCCCATTTGCGCCGGTCGTCGGCCGGCAAGAGCCGAACCGTTACCCGCTATGAATTGAGCGATGGCGCTTTGATTGTAGACCTGGCGACGCACGAAGTATTGGTCGAGGGAAAACCTGTGGAACTGACGCCGCGGGAATTTGATTTGCTGGCCGTGCTGGTTGAACGCTCCGGTCACGTCGTCAAAACGGCCGATCTGGCCCTGCACGCCTGGCACATGAGCGACACAGGCGCGATAGACAACGTCAAGCCCTACATTCATTACTTGCGTAAAAAAATTGAAGCAGACCCGGCCGATCCCCGCTGGATCAAGACAGTCCGAGGGGTTGGTTATCGTCTGGCGGCAGAGTAAAATAGAACGGTTATATGCAATGCCCATGATTTGCATTCGTTTTATGATCTATGAAAAAACCCGACATCGTTTTTATTGTGTTAGATACGCAGCGCGCCGACCGGATCGGCGCGTATGGTTATAAACCGGACCTCACGCCTAACCTGGATCGTTTTGCCGACCAGAGCGTTTTGTTTGAGCAGGCCATTTCCCCGGCCCAATGGACCATCCCCAGCCACGCTTCTTTGTTTAGCGGCCTCTACCCGACGGCCCATCAGGTGCTGCAATCGGCGCATACGCTAAGCCCGGAAATTCCGCATCTGGCAGAGGTGTTGAGCGACGTGGGGTATCAGACGGTAGGTTTCTGTAATAATCCGCTGGTGGGGATTTTGAACAATGGTTTCAAACGGGGTTTCCAGACGTTTTACAATTATGGCGGCGCATTTCCCAGTTTGCCGCAAACCGCTTCGCATTGGCCGGCCCCTGTGGCCCAAATAACCGAATGGTACACCCAGTTTTTGCGCCGGATTTCCTACCCGGTGCAAAACTTTTTTGGCCGTTCAGACCTGGCTTTTCGTCTGTCGCTGAACAGTTGGACGACGCCATTGTGGTCGAAGATGGCAAATTTTAAGGGGCAGAATGCGCGTTCGGTGCGCGACGTGAGTCAGTTTTTGCAGGAGCGAGAGAAGCAGGAGGCGGAACGGCCGTTATTCCTCTTCCTCAATCTCATGGAAACACACCTCCCGTTCTGGCCGCCAGGTGACGTGGTGGACCGTGTGCTGCCCTATTTTCGCCACAGCAAAGAGGCCCGCGACATCATGCGCGCCTGGAACCGCGAAGCGTACCGTTGGGCGGCCCCCCTGGAAGAACCGCTGGGCGAGTTAGAGTCTCGTGTCCTCAACGACATGTATGACGCTGAAGTCGCTTACCAGGACGACTACTTGGGCGAGTTGTTTGACGTGCTAAACGGCCGTGCCCAACACACCGACACCCTCACCATCATCGTCGCCGATCATGGGGACGGGTTGGGCGACCATCAATATTTCGGCCATGCGTTTGTCGCTTACCAGGAATTGGTCCACGTGCCCTTGATCATGCAGTGGCCGCGCCGGTTGTCCCCCGGCCAACGGCTGACGACGCCGGTGAGTACCCGCCGCATCTTCCACACCATTCTGGACGCGGCCGGTCATCTGCCGGAAAAAGCCAACCTGGACCCGGTGCGCGTGCATAGCCTGACGCTGCTCAACACGGTTAACGGCCGTGACCCCGAACAGGACGCAGCCTACAGCGAGATCTATCCGCCGCTCAACTTTGTCCAGGCCATCGAAAGCCGGCAGCCCCATTTGCTGGCTCCGTTCCGCTGTTTGTCGCAGCGCCGGGCGGTGGTGCAGGCCGTCGGCGAGACCACGCTCAAACTGGTGCAAGTAGACGATACGCCGGACGAGCTTTTTAATTTGCTGGCTGATCCGTTAGAATTGGCAGATGTGATGGACGAACAGGTGATGGAAACGGCCGTACTCAATGAAGCCATTGACCGGTTAGCCATCAACCTGGAACGGCAGCGCGCCGCCTTCGCCACTGGTTCCCCCGACTCGTCTGGCGGAGAAATCGTGCTAGACGAGCAGCTTCGCCAGCAGCTTCGCGCGCTGGGCTATCTTGAATAAAAACCTTCGGCGTGACCACGGCAAAGAGCCAACGCCGCAGCAAAGGAATCTATTATGTTAGATGGAATTCAAATTGACCCCATAGCTTTCACCATACCCATCGGCGACGGCTTCGCCATTTATTGGTATGGCATCATCGTCACCGTCGGCATTTTGGCCGGCATTTGGTGGGCCAGCCGCGAAATTCAGCGGCGCGGCCAAAGCGTAGACGACCTGCTAAACGCTGCCATCCTCGTCATCTTCTCCGGTTACATCTTCGCCCGCCTGACCTACGTTTTGTTGGATGTGATCGGTGGGACGCAGTACACCTCGTTTCTGGATGTGATCAATATTCGCGCCGGCGGCGTCAACATCCTCGGCGGTTTTATTGGCGCGGCCGTGGTTGGTACGATTTATGTCAAATGGCGGCGGCTTAAATTCTGGCATTACGCCGACGTGGCCGGACCGGCGCTGTTGTTGGCGCAGGCGATTGGCCGTTGGGGCAATTTCATCAACCAGGAGTTGTATGGCCCGCCCACCACGCTGCCCTGGGGCATTTTGATTGAAGTCCAACACCGCATTGCCCCGTTTAACGATTTAACCACCTATCCCCTGGAAACCCGCTTTCATCCGACGTTTTTGTATGAATCGTTGGCGCTGTTTATCGGCTTTTTCTTGTTGGTGTGGCTGAACGGCCGTTACCGGGACGTTTGGTCGCCTGGCACACTGTTTGGCATTTTCCTCATCTGGTGGGGCGGCAATCGCGCCTGGATTGAACTGTTCCGGCCCGACCAAACCACAGTGGGCGCTACCTTCATCACCTATTCCATGCTGGCTTCACTGGCGTTGGCCCTGACGGGCGTGTGGATTGTCCTGGCGCGCAACGATAAACTGCCCGCTTTCCTGGACCGCAAAAAACCGCGCGTCTACAAACCCAAACCGCGCCGCGAAACCAGCCATTAGACGCCATCCGGCTTCGGGTGTCGTGCGCTGGTAGGACGGACGCATGATGCCCGAAGTAGAAAAACACACTTCTTTTCAAGCCAAATCAACCATCAGACAAATAGTTGCCGTTTATCTTTGACGGTCAATGGGGAGGTCCATTCATGGATATTAGCGAAAAAGTAACGGGGCTGGCGCTGACGTTTGACGACGTCTTGCTGACTCCGGGATATTCCAGCGTACTTCCGGCCCAGGTTAGCCTGCGGACCCGGTTGGTGCGCGACATTTATTTGAACATTCCTGTCTTGTCGGCGGCGATGGATACCGTCAGCGAAGCACAAATGGGCATTGGCCTGGCGCGGTTGGGCGGCCTGGCCGTCATTCACCGCAATCTTTCGGCGGCGGAGCAGGCCGCCGAAGTGGACAAAGTCAAACGCTCCGAAGCCGGCATGATCGTGGACCCCATCACCTTGAAAGTGGATGATACCCTGGCCGACGCGGAAGCGATCATGAGTCGTTATCGCATCTCCGGCGTGCCCATTACCGATGGCGACGGCCGTCTGGTGGGCATCCTGACCAATCGTGACATTCGCTTTGTCGTGCCGGGCGAGCAAAAAATCGCCGAGTTCATGACCAGCCAAAATCTGGTCACTGCCCCGGTAGGGACCACGCTGCCCGAAGCACGGGAAATTTTGCACGCGCATCGCATTGAAAAGCTGCCCCTGGTGGACGAACACGGCCGTCTCAAGGGCCTGATCACCGTCAAAGACATCCTCAAAAAGATTGATTACCCCGACGAAGTGAGCGACGCCAGCGACCGCTTGCTGTGCGCCGCGGCCATCGGCGTGGGCGACAAAGGATTGGGGCGATTGGACTTGTTGGTACAGGCCGGCGTAGACGTGGTGGTGATTGATACGGCCCACGCCCATACCGCCCTGGTGCTGGCGACCCTGGAAGAAGTGAAGCGCCGCTATCCTACCCTGCCGGTGATTGGCGGCAATGCGGCGACGGCCGTTGGCTCTCGAGATCTCATCAACGCCGGCGCCGACGCCGTGAAGATAGGCATTGGCGCGGGTTCGATTTGTACGACGCGCATTGTGGCTGGGGCGGGGGTGCCGCAGTTAACGGCCGTCATGGAATGCGCCGCCGAATGCCACAAACACGACATCCCCTGCATCGCCGACGGCGGCATCAAATACAGCGGCGACATCGTCAAAGCGCTGGCCGCCGGAGCCGATGCGGTGATGTTAGGCTCCATGCTGGCCGGTCTGGAGGAAAGCCCCGGCGACGTGTACATGTATGAAGGCCGCCGCTACAAGGTGTATCGCGGCATGGGCAGCCTGGGCGCGATGCAAGGCCACGGCGCCGACCGCTACGCCAGCGGCGTCAAAAGCAAGGGCGAACGGGACAAACTGGTCCCCGAAGGCGTCGAAGGCCAGGTTCCTTATCGCGGCAAATTGGCGGATATTCTCTACCAAATGATGGGCGGGCTGCGCTCCGGCATGGGGTATGTGGGCGCGGCTAACCTGGAAGAACTGCGCGAAAAATCTCGCTTTGTGCAGATTACCAACGCCGGCCTGCTGGAGAGCCACCCGCATGGAATCCTTATCACCAAAGAAGCGCCAAACTATCAGGTAAGACGTTGATGTGAGCATAGGCAGAGAAGGTTTGTTGGTTGGTTGGCAAACCAATCAATCAACCAGCCAATCAGCCGACTTTCCGTTCGTTTTCGGTTTCGGGTGAGGAGTGTTTGGTCATGGTGAAGCGCAAGATAAAGCTCACGGATGAGCAAAAGAACAAGAATGAGGAGATTTTGTCGCGTTTGCAGGAGGAACGAAGCCGTCTGGCGGAAGAGACGCGGGCCATGCAGGAGCAGACCAAACGAAAACCTGGGCGGAAGCGCAAGAAGCAAACGAAAACGGCCGTTGAGGAACAACCAGAATGACTTTTGACCACCAAACCTATATCTCGCCGTTTTCCTGGCGTTATGGCAGCCCGGCCATGCGCCAGCTATGGTCAGAAACCCACAAACGGCGGCTCATGCGCCAGGTGTGGGTGGCTTTGGCCGCCGCTCAACACCAGGCCGGATTGGTCACGGCCGTTCAATTAGCCGATCTACAAAGCCAGGCAGACAACGTAGACATCGCCCGTTCGCTGGAAATTGAACAAGAAACGCGCCACGACGTGATGGCCGAAATTCGCACCTTTGCCGAGCAGTGCCCCGTTGGCGGCGGCATCATCCACTGGGGCGCAACCAGCGCCGACATCACCGATAACGTGGATGTGCTGCGTCTGCGGGCCGCCACCGATTTGCTGATTGCGCGGCTGCAATCATTGCTGCTGCGGCTGGCGGACAAAATTGAAGAAACGGCCGTGCTGCCCACCATGGCCCACACCCACATCCAACCCGCCGAACCAACCACTCTGGGCTACCGCTTCGCCGTCTATGCCCAGGACCTGCTGGAAGACCTGATCCAGTTGCAGAATCTGAACCAGACCTTGCGCGGCAAAGGCTTTAAGGGGGCCGTGGGCACGCAGGCGGCTTACCAGGAATTGTTGGCGGAAACGGCCGTAACGCCGCAAGAGATGGAGGCAGAGGCCATGCGCCTGCTAGGGCTGCCCTACTTCCCCATTGCTACCCAAACTTACACCCGCCAGCAAGATTTGCGCGTGCAGCAGGTGTTGGCGGGCATTGCCGCCTCGCTGCACAAATTCGCCCTCGATTTTCGCATTTTACAATCGCCGCCTTTTGGCGAATGGGCCGAACCGTTTGGCAAAAAACAGGTTGGCTCGTCGGCCATGCCCTTCAAGCGTAACCCCATCAACATGGAAAATATTTGTTCCCTGGCGCGCACCATTGCCGCGCTGCCGGCCGTTGCCTGGGACAACGCCAGCCAGGCCATCCTGGAGCGCAGCCTGGACGATTCGGCCAACCGGCGCATTTTCCAGGCCGAGGGCTTTCTGGCGGCCGATGAACTGCTGCTGCGCACCGAGCGTATTGTCGCCGAGATGGTGATTGACCGGGAAGCCATCGCCCGCAACATGGCGGTGTATGGTCCATTTGCGGCCACAGAGCGGGTGCTGATGGCCCTGGTGGCTGCGGGAGCCAGCCGTCAGGAGGGGCACGAGTGGATTCGCGCCGCCAGCCTGGAGGCGTGGGCGGCTTTGCGACGCGGCGAGGCGAACCCGCTGGTTGATTTGCTGACGGCCGATGCGGCTATCGGCCGGTTTTTGCCGGCGGTGCAGATTCGCGCCCTGATGGACGCCAGCGCCCACACGGGCACGGCCGGGACGCGGGCGCTGGCTTTCGCCCAGACGGTGCGGAT
>CALFEW010000383.1 GCA_937958365.1 uncultured Chloroflexota bacterium
CGATCCCCCCTTACAGATCATCGGTCAGGGCACGTTTTTCCCTCCCGGCATCTATGTGAATGTTTACGACAGCCTGAATGCCCCCCATTACATCCTCAATTTGCCCGACGCTAACAGGAATCGGATCGCCAGCAAGTTGAGCAATGACGATCGGCAGGCCATCAAAGAATGGTTAACGGCCGTTGGCATTCCCGAAGACGAGATTGACGTTGAAAACACCGCTCAACTCCTGGAGCAGTGGGCGAACAATTACGACCCCACGCTCAGGGTCCCGGGCATGACCAATGCCCGACGCAATTATTTCATTCGGCTCAACAGTTCCCTCAGTAGACTTCTGGCCACCGAAGGCGTGAGCATCGCTGTGAGAAACGAGGAAACGGGCGAGCTAGAAGAGATAGGCGTTGTTAAACAAACAGATTTCGTGAATGCCAGCCAGGTTCCCAATGTGCGTTGGTTGCTCCTGGGGACGGATAATTTTGGTCGGGACGTGCTGACCGAACTGGTAGTGGCCACCCGTGTATCCCTGCTTATCGGTATTGTGGCCGGTCTTGTCGCCACCTCCATCGGTTTGGCGCTGGGCTTACTGTCTGGTTATGTTGGTGGGGTGGTGGATGACGTTATCACGTTTATCACCAATCTGTTTATCGTTATTCCCAGCTTTGTCTTATTGATCCTGATTTCATTCAGCATCGGGCAAGATCAACGGGGTCCTATTACTATCGCTGTGGTGATTGGGTTCACGTCCTGGGTCTGGACTACCAGGGCGGTGCGAGCGCAGGTGATTTCGTTGCGTAACCGCGATCACGTTAATCTGTCGAAGCTGTCCGGCTATTCCATCGTTCACATCATACTCAAAGATATTCTCCCTTACATTGCTTCCTATGTTGTCATGGCGCTGATCCTGCAAATTTCTTCCGGTATCCTGGCGGAAGCCGGCTTATCCATTCTTGGATTAGGCCCCAGAACAACGCAAGTGCCAACATTAGGGTTAATGTTGTACTGGGCAATGGTCTACCAGGCTCATATTTTTGGGAAATGGTGGGCATACCTGCCCGTCCTCATCACCATTGCCCTGATTACGTTCTCAATGAATTTAATGAACACGGGCCTCGATCATGTCTTCAATCCGGCGCTGAGGGATTAGCTGTAGACCGTAAGCCGTAAGCCGTATTCCGTAAACCGTTAACGGAATACGGGACACGGGACACGGGACACGGAACACGGAACACGAACAACAGGAAACTACTATGTCGAATGCCATATTAGAAGTCAGGGAACTAACCACAAAATACATCACCCGGTTTCGGGAGGATATTTACGCCGTTGATCATGTTTCTTTGAAGGTGGAAGAGGGGAAATCGCTGGGCATTGCGGGTGAATCGGGCTGTGGCAAGTCCACCCTGGCGCTGAGCCTGATGGGCTATTACTTCCCGCCCCTGTACTATACCAGCGGCGAGATTATTATTGACGGCCGTAACATCTCCGGCATGAACTCAGACGACGTGCGCAAATCCATTTTGGGCAACGAGATAGCCGATATCCCCCAGGCGGCCATGAACGCCCTCAACCCCACGCAGAAAGTCATCCGCTTTATCGAAGACGTCATTGAAGCGCACGATCCCTCTGTAACCAAGAAAGAAGTGTATAACCTGGCGAAAGGTTTCTTTGAAGCGGTCGGGCTGCCGGCCGATGTGCTGCAAAAATACCCCGTCGAGCTTTCCGGCGGCATGAAACAGCGCACCGTCATCGCCATTTCCGTCATCCTCTCGCCGCAAATCCTCATCGCCGATGAGCCATCTTCCGCGCTCGATGTCACCTCGCAAAAAATGGTTATCAAGATGTTGCGTAACCTGATGGACAAGGGATACATCAAGGCGATGATCTTCATCACCCATGAGCTGCCGCTGCTCTATAACGTGACGGACGACATTATGGTGATGTATGCCGGGCAGATCGTCGAGAAGGCCAGCGCCAAAGAAGCGGTGTTCGACCCGCTCCACCCCTATTCCAAAGGTCTCATGGGTTCGATCATCGTGCCGGAAGAAGGGCTGCGGGATGTGAAGCTGACGGCCATTCCGGGCGTGCCGCCGAATCTAAAAAAACCGCCATCGGGCTGCCGCTTTGCCGAACGCTGCAAATACGTGCGGCCAGAATGCAAGGGCATGTCCGTTCCTTTGCGCGATGTGGGCAACGGCCGTGCCTACCGCTGTATCATCCCCGAATCAGAACTGCGCGAGATATACGCCAGGGAGGCTCGTAAAAATGTCTGACGAAAAAAAATTGTGCCTGAGCGGGAAAGGCGTGACGAAAGTCTTTGGGTTAGGCCGCAAAAAAACGGTCGCCGTGGATCATGTGGATTTCAATTTCTACGAGGGTGAAATCATCTCCATCGTGGGCGAATCGGGCAGCGGCAAGACCACGTTAGCAAAAATGCTGCTAGGCTTGATCAACGAGACCGAAGGCGACATTTACTTTCAGGGCGAAAAGCGGGATATCGGGTCGCATCGAAAGAAAAAGGAATACTGGAAAAGTATTCAAGCCATCTTTCAGGACCCGTTCTCGGCCTACAACACCTTCAACAAAATTGATACCGTCCTTCTGGATTGCATTCGGATGCGCGGTGGCGGCCGATTGCCGCATGAGCAAAAAGTAGCCATGATGACTGAGGCGTGCAGCTTCGTCAACCTGAAGTTCGCCGAACTGACCAATAAGTATCCCTTTGAGCTTTCTGGCGGGCAGCAGCAGCGCCTGATGATCGCCCGCATCTTCTTGCTAAAGCCCAAAATCTTGCTGGCCGATGAACCCACTTCGATGATTGACGCCTGCTCCCGCGCTACGATTCTGGACACGCTCATGCAACTGCGCGATGAAATTGGCATGACGCCTATTTTCATCACCCACGATATTGGTCTGGCATATTATATTTCGGATAGCGTCTATATTATGGAACACGGCCGTTTTGTGGAAAGTGGCTCGGCCGACGAAGTGATTCTGCGTCCAAAAGAACCCTATACCAAACGCCTGCTCAATGACGTGCCCAAAATCTATGAAGAATGGGACCTTTCAACGGTCTAACGGTAGAGACGTGGCATTGCCACGTCTCTCCATAACAAACATGCTGCAAAAATCAAAAATCCCTTCCAAATTAAGCCTGATTCTCCTCGCTTACGCCGCCTTTATTGCTCTGGGCATGCCCGATGGGTTATTAGGCATCGCCTGGCCTTCCGTCCGCGCCGATTTTGGCATCCCGCTCGACGCTTTGGGCATGTTGCTGTTTGCCAGCGTCTCCGGTTACATGACCTCCAGCTTTCTCAGCGGCGTGTTGATTGCCCGCCTGGGCGTGGGCAATTTGCTCGCCATTAGCTGCGCCCTCACCGGCTCGGCGCTTGTGGGGTACACCCTTGTGCCCGAATGGTGGATGATGGTGCTGTTGGGCGTGATGGCCGGGTTGGGCGCGGGCGCGATTGACGCCGGGCTGAATACCTACGTCGCCGCCCACTTCGGCGAAGGGTTGATGCAGTGGCTCCATGCCAGCTACGGCATTGGCGTGACGATTGGCCCCGTGATCATGACCCTGGCGATCACCACCCTGGATTCCTGGCGCGCCGGGTATCGCATCGTCGGCGGCTTCCAGTTCTTGATGGCTATCGCCTTCACGCTCACCCTCGCCTGGTGGAACGCCCCCGAAGAGCGGACGGAGCAGAAACGGGAAAAGCGCCTGACGGAGTATAAAACCCCCATCGGCCAGACCTTGCGCCGGCCGCAAGTCTGGCTCAGCGCCCTATTGTTTTTCCTCTACGTGGGGGCGG
>CALFEW010000384.1 GCA_937958365.1 uncultured Chloroflexota bacterium
GTCATAGGGTAGAGCGTGTCAGAAGGGTTTGTAATTCGTATTCCGTATTCCGTATTCCGTATACCGTATACCGTATACCGTATTCCGTATTCCGTGTTCCGTGTTCCGTGTTCCGTGTTCGACTCAAAGGTTACGGATTACGGTTCACGGATTACGGTTCACGGATTACGGATTACGGATTACGGCTTTTCAGCGATCACCCAGGCGGCAAAACGGCCGTCACGCTCCACCGTCACGCGCAGGCCCAAAGCGGCAGCCATCTCGCCGATTTGCTCCGGGTAATAGAACTTGCTGCGCATCAGGGCCACTTTTTCGGCGAAGGCCACAAATTTCACGCTCATCTTGTGCAAGTCTGGTTCTTCGATCACCAGCCGTCCGCCCGGCTTCAACACCCGCGCCAGGTCGGCGATAGCCCCGCGCTGGCTGGCGAAGTGATGCAGCGCGTCCACCACCATCACCCGGTCAAAACTGCCATCGGCGAACGGCAGCGTTTCTACGGCGCTAATGACCGGGCAGCAGACCGATTTTGCCTGCGCTTCGGCCAGCATCTTGGGCGATTCGTCGCCGATGACCAGGTGGTTGACAAACGGCCGTAACTGTCCAGACACCCGCCCCGTGCCGCCACCGGCATCCAGCAGGCTGCCCGCGACAGGCAAATTCAACAGCCGCACCCAACGCTCTGGGTTCGGCGGCGGGATAAAACGTTCGTAAAAGGGAGCAAGAATTCCAAAGTGATCTAGCATAGTGAATGGTGAATTGTGAATTGGGAACGGTGAATTGTGAATTGGGGAATGTCTCTGCTCATTCATACTTCACAATTCACCATTCACAATTCATACTTATCTTCTATACCGATAGTAGGCCGCGCACGCGCCTTCGCCAGAGACCATCGTCGCGCCCAGGGGGTGTTCGGGTGTGCATTCTTTGCCGAAGGCGGGGCATTCATTGGGCTTTTTAAGGCCCTGCAAAATCAGGCCGGAAATGCACAGCGGTGATTCTTCCGGGTGAATGGCGGCCACGTCGAAGCGGGTTTCGGCGTTAAACTCGGCAAATTCTGGCCGCAAACACCAGCCGCTGTCAGGAATAACGCCAATACCGCGCCACTTCCGGTCGCATTCCATGAACACCCGGTTGATGACCGCCTGGGCGGGCTTGTTGCCTTCAAAGGTAACGGCACGGCCGTAACCGTTCTCCACCTCGCAGCGCCCTTCTTCCAACTGACGCACCGTCAACAAAATGCCCTGCAAAATGTCCAACGGCTCAAAGCCGGTCACCACCATCGGCGTCTTGTATTGCGCGGCGATGGGCGGGTATTCCCAGTAGCCCATCACGGCATTGACGTGCCCGGCGGCCAGAAAGCCTTGCACCCGATTGCGCGGCGAGCCAAGAATGGCGTGCATGGCCGGTGGCACGCGCACATGGGACACCAAAATGCTGAAATTGGTCACGCCCAACATCTGCGCCTGCACCACGCTCATGGCGTTGGCCGGAGCCGTCGTCTCGAAACCGATGGCGAAGAACACCACCTGTTTGTCGGGGTTTTGTTGGGCAATTTTCACTGCATCCAGCGGCGAATAGACGACGCGCACGTCGCCACCGGCGGCGCGTACGGCAAACAAGTCTTTGTTGGAGCCGGGCACGCGCAGCATATCGCCAAATGAGGTAAATATCACGTCCGGGCGGCTGGCGATTTCCAGCCCTTTATCAATTTGCTCCAGCGGCGTGACGCAGACCGGGCAGCCGGGGCCGTGAACCAGCTCGATTTCCGGCGGCAGCAGTTGGTCTATGCCAAAGTGCATAATGGCGTGGGTCTGGCCGCCGCAGATTTCCATGATGGTCCACGGCCGTGTGACCATCCGCCGAATTTCCGCCACCGTCTTCTTCACCAATTCCGCATCGCGGAATTCATCCATGTATTTCATAGGATTTTCTCAACGCAGAGACGCAAAGAAAATCTGCGCGATCTGCCACAAATTAGACATTTATGTCAAGCTTCTCGTCGGCCGTCAGCCCTAATTCTTCGTCAATATCGGCAATTTCGTTAAGCAGTTTGAGTGTTTCCATGGCCTCTGCTTCGCTGATCTGGCTGATAGCGAAGCCAACGTGGATGATGGTGTATTCGCCGATTTTGGCTTCGGGCACATAGGCCAGACACGCTTCACGGGTGACGCCGCCAAAGTCTACCTTGCCCATGGGCAGGCCACCGGCCTCATAAATTTCTACGATTTTTCCAGGTACACCTAGACACATAATGGTCTCCTAAGTTAGTTTCGTGAGGCGGCGGCTACGGCCGTTTGCCCCAGCGCCAACCCACCATCATTTGGTGGGACTTTGTTATGCAGGTAGACAGTGAAGCCGTCGGCTTGCAACAGCCCTACCGTCCGCGTCAATAAGGTTACATTTTGCCAGACGCCGCCGCTGAGGGCAACTTCGTTTAGATTGTAGCGCGTGCGCAGGTCGCGGCACACGTCCAGCGTCATTTGGGCGACGCCGTTGTGGAAACGGGCGGCGATGGTGGGGATGGGCGTGTGCCGGCGGAGGTCGTC
>CALFEW010000385.1 GCA_937958365.1 uncultured Chloroflexota bacterium
ACGGCCGTGCGGCAGGCGCTGGCGGCGATGGCCCACGTCCTAATCGCCGAAGGGCAGCCGGTGGGCGACACGCCTGTCCTCTGGGACAAGGCTCAGGTAGGCGACATGGTTGGCGAGGCGGGACAGCGGTTCCGCGTCATTGCCCGGCGGCTGCGGCCGAAGTGGCGGGCCAGGCGGCTGTTGGCCCACGTGCCCGGCAGCCAGCTTTGGCTGGATGGCTCGCGCCATTGGGCGGTGTTGGTCCCGGTCAGCGAACCCACGGCAGATTGACGGCCGTCCTGGCCTGGAGAAAAAGAAAGCGCCAGACCCCCCTGTGGGAGATCTGGCGCTAGCGAACTCATTGCCCCTCTGCGTGAGGATTAAGTTCAGTGCCCCGCTGGTTTATATCCCGCCGGTGCGGACGTCGACGGCTATTGTCTATTATACAACGTTTTGACAGGTAATGTCACAATTTGTCCGAAAATCTCATGGACGGCGGCCAGCTCTGATGAAACAACAGTAAGCGAAAAGAGGAAAAGGGGAAGGAAGAGGTGGCGACTTTTGCTTTTGCTTGCCCCTTTTCCAAGGAAGGATCTCATGACCACACAACTCTCTCTTGGTTATCTGCCACAGCCGTTGACGGCCGTCTCCCGTCGGCGCGTCTGCGACCTGCCGGCCGAAGAACGGCCGCTCTACCGGCTGCACCAACATGGCTCCGACGCGCTGGCGACCACCGAACTGCTGGCCCTGGTCCTGGGCATGAGTGAAGCGCCGGGCATCGCCGCCGACCTGTTGGCCCGCTTTGGCACGCTGCACAAACTGGCGCGGGCCAGCAAGGCGCAGCTCATGCAAATTCGGGGCATCGGCGAGGCGCAGGCGGCGCGGTTGGTGGCCGTGTTGGAACTGAGCCGCCGCCTGCAAGCGCCGTCGGCCGACGAGAAGCCGCGCGTCTCCAGCCCGGCAGAGGCGGCGGCGGTTTTGGCCCCGCGCCTGGCCCATTTGGACCAGGAAGAGATGCACGTCATCCTGTTGGACACACGCAATCGGGTGTTGGGCATCCAGGCTGTCTACAAGGGCAGCCTGAACAGCAGCGTGGTACGGGTGGGCGAAATCTTCCGGGCAGCCATCGAAGCGCCGGCGGCGGCCGTCATCGTCGCCCACAACCATCCTTCAGGCGACCCCACGCCCTCGCCGGAAGACGTTAACGTCACCCGCCAGTTGGTCAAGGCGGGCAAACTATTAGATATAGAGGTACTCGACCACGTAGTTATCAGCCAGGGCGGACAGTTCGTGAGCTTAAAAGAGCGCGGGTTGGGATTTGATTAGTCGAGTAGTCGGGCATTACCAGACTACCAGGAGGAACCATGTTTCATAGACAAGATTTGATACGGCACAAGGCCGGGGTCATCATCAGCATTCTGGTGGTGGGATTGGTGGCTTTTGAGATGTTTAACTTCGACACCACCCGCTTCGCCCTCAACGCCCTGATGGCCGGGCAGCGGTTCTGGGGGGTGGAATGGGCGTTGGTGTTGGCGCTGGCTTTTGGCAGCATAGACTTTGCCGGGCTGGCGCGCATCCTGACGCCGGCCGCAACCTGGGAAGATGAGCCGCGCGAAGTGTGGCTGCTGACCGGGGCCTGGCTGTTAGGGGCGACGATGAATGCGGTGATGACCTGGTACGCGATGGTCATCCTCATCGCGCCACGCCGCGCACAAGTGGGCGCGGGAATTGTGGGGCAAACGGCCGTCATGGACGCGGCCCCGGTGTTCATCGCCGTGATGGTGTGGTTAACCCGCGTGCTGCTCATCGGCAGCCTGGCGTTGGCGTTGGAGCGGGCGGCGGAAGCTGCTCCGGCGCGGCCCAAACGGTCTGCGCCGCAGAATATGCCGCTGCGCGAAAACGGCCGTGTCCCCGTCTCGGCCAATGGCCGGGATGGCTGACCAGGGGACAACCCCGACCGACTCGGATAACGGAGAAACCCATGAACAGCGTGACAACCCCATCTCCCCCACCCGCGACAGCGACGGGGGAAATCTACCTGACAATCCACGGCGAGGCCCGCGCCTACCCGCGCACCAAAGAAGGCAAACGGCAGGCGATTCTGGACGGCCTGGCGGCCATCGAGACCATCACCGTCGATGGTGCGGTTTATCTGCCCGATGCGACCGCCTTGCAGGTGGTGGCGGCCGTGTTGTACCCCGACGGCATTCAGACGGCCGAAGCATACCAGGTGGTGGCCCAAACGACGGCCAGGGCATGCGCCCACGCCGGTTTCGGCGAGGCCGTCGAATTGACGCCGCCGGCCGTGCCCTTTGCCGCGCGGGGCAGCTACCGGCGGCAGTTCCCGCCGCTGGACGAGGAAAAGGTGCGGCAGCAGTTACGACTGGCCCCGGCGCGGAGCGACCGGCCGCAGCAGGCGCTAGCGTGCCTGACGGTGTGGAACCAGAGCGGCTGGGAACGTTACGGCCGTCGCTGGGCTGAGCTAAACGACGGGCAGCAGGCGGTCATCCAGACCCAGGTGGACGAGATAGCCGGCCAAGAGGGCTGGCAGAAAGAAGGCGTCGGCGACGACGGCCAGTACGTCCGCCCCTTGCCGCTCGACGAAGCCGGGGCGCGCCGCCGCCTCGACGATTACCTGCGCCAGGAGAACGGCCGTCCGGTTGCCGCTCGCAGCATCCACTACCAAGCCTGCCTGGGAGGGTATGGCCGGGGTTTCTACACTCAGGAACTCTCCCCGGCGCTGGCCGACCTGGTGGCGGCGACGCTGGCCGCGCACGGTTATCACCCGGTCGCCACCGGAGACGAATACCGCCCCGCGCCGCTGGAACTGCCGGCTGCGGCGACGCTGGCCGGGAAACTGGCTGACCTGACGCCGGTAACGACCGAGTTTGGTCCGGCGCTCTTGCTGCGTGACGTGCTGACGGCCACTGCGACAAGCTCAGTGCAAGCCGTTCTGGGTCAGGAGCGAGGCCTTGGCGAATGGCAGGCGAAGCAATTGCTGGCCGCTGACCCGCTCCACCAGGCGCTGCGGCAGATGGGCTACCAGACGACGTTGACCTGGCTGCAACCTTATCATTTCCAACCCAAACGGAGCGACAACCTGACCCATCAGGTCATCCTGAAGGAAGTGCGGGTGCAAAACGACGCCGGCCGTAAACTGTCATTGGCGAAAGGCTTTGCCGTCCTGACCCCGGCCATCGCCGTGGACGACCAGG
>CALFEW010000386.1 GCA_937958365.1 uncultured Chloroflexota bacterium
CACGTAAGCCGTATTTTTGACGCAGCGCTTTGGGAATAACAACCCATCCTTTTTTCGAAATTGTCATAATAGGCATATAAACCCTCGTTTTGTTGTCAGATTAGTATAACGATTATGGAATGAAGAGTACACGTTTCGGAGTCAAAGTGTATCTAATCCTTGACAAACGGCCGTCGCTCCCTATAATCCCCCAAAATTTACAGGGCATTGCCCTTGAACACGATGACCGGGACGAGTACCCGCTGAGACTGTTTCAGAGAGCGCACGGCCGTCAGGCTGAAAGTCGGCGCAGCAAAGACAGCGGCAAAAACCCCCCGGGAGTGGGTTTCTGAAAGCCCGTTGGTTAGTAAGAAAGTCCGGTTGGCTCCGTTAACGGCCGTTCTGAGCGTAATCCGTATACCGTAATCCGTTTACGGAACATGGAACACGGATTATGAAACTTGGGTGGAACCGCGAGCGCCATCGCCCCAATGTGGGCTTTGGCGCTTTTTAATTTCGGATTTGGGATTGCGGATTTCGGAAAGAGCGACATCTCCGAAATCAAAAATCCGAAATCCGAAATCAATCTGGAGATAAAGTAGATGAGTAACAAAATCCCTGTCGGTATTCTGGCGGCCACGGGTTCCGTCGGCCAGCGTTTTATCATGCACCTGGTAGACCATCCCTGGTTTGAGATTGTGGCCCTCACCGGCTCCGAGCGCACGGCCGGACGGCCGTACCGCGAAGGCGTCAACTGGCTGCTCGATGGCGACCCGCCGGCACAGGTCGCCGACATGATCGTGCAGCCCACCGCGCCGAACCTGGAACCCAAAGTGCTGTTTTCCGCCCTGCCCACCGGCGACGCCCGCGAACTGGAACCTAAATTCGCCGCCGCCGGGTATGCCGTGCTGACCAACGCCTCGCCCTTCCGCATGGACCCCTTCGTGCCGCTGCTCATCCCGGAGGTGAACCCGGACCATACTGGCATCATCCCCCATCAGCAGGAGGCGTATGGCTGGCCCGGCTTCATCGTCGCCAACGCCAACTGCTCCACGACGAGCATTGTGCTGCCGATGAAGATTTTGCACGAAGCGTATGGCATCGAAACGGCCGTGGTGGTGACGATGCAGGCGATTTCCGGCGCGGGTTATCCCGGCGTGGCCTCCCTGGACATCATGGACAACATCATCCCCTACATCGGCGGCGAAGATGGCAAGCTGGAGACTGAGCCGAGGAAGTTGTGCGGGAAGTATGGGGACGGCCGTTTTGAATTAGCCGATTTCAA
The DNA here is from genome assembly GCA_937958365.1 of uncultured Chloroflexota bacterium. GTDB lineage: Bacteria > Chloroflexota > Anaerolineae > Promineifilales > Promineifilaceae > Leptovillus. The sequence continues at coordinate 1,265 of CALFEW010000386.1, forward strand.
AGTCAGCGCCCAGGCCAACCGCGTGCCGGTGATTGATGGACACATGGGCAGCGTGTCGGTGAAGTTGCGGCAGGCAGCCACGCCAGAGGAAGCCATCGCCCTGTTCCAAAACTGGCAGCCGCCGGAAATCTGCCGCGACCTGCCCACCATGCCCAATCCGGTGCTGATCTATCGCCCGGAACCAGACCGGCCACAGCCGCGCAAAGACCGCGACGCGGGCAATGGTCTGGCCTGGACGGTGGGCAAAGTACGCGAATGCCCGGTCAATACGCTGCGCTTTATGGCGATTGCCCACAACACTCTGCGCGGCGCGGCCAGCGGCTCGGTGCTGAACGCCGAACTGTTGGTGAAACAGGGGATGTTGGGGTGAGCAGGTGATGGGGTTGAGCGGGTGATAGGTACACCCACTCAACCCCACATTTTCACGGCGTAATCTGCACGGCGCCTTCGTAGCCGCGCCAGGTGGGGACAAGTTGGACCCAGGTGTTGCCCACTTTAAGCGGGAACGGATTGCCAGCGGCATCGGTGAAGGTTAGCAGGTCGTAGCGCCCTTCGCGGTGCCAGGTGATGGGGAATTGCTGCCCATCGCGCATGACGATGCCGCCAGACCCACTGCCCCACAATTGGATTTGCACGGCCGGCGCTGCGCATTGTCCCTCGGCGTTGAGTTGTTCACAAATGGACATATCTTGAACGTGGTAAGGGGTGATGATGACGATGTTGGCGGTGCTGGCCTGTTCGCCGGTATTGCCGTCGAGGATGGGTACGCCATCGCCATAGCGGTAGTAACGGCCGTCTTCCGCATTATAGCGCCACTCCACCACCTCCCAGATGTAGTCAATCTTCAAGTTGGTGGCTGGCTGCCCGCCTTCGGGCGCTTCCGTGCTAAAAGCCATCACCTGGTTAAAGTTGGGCGGCGTGTTCAGGCCGCGATCTTCCAATTCCTGGTATAAACCTTCGGGATCAACGTACAAGGTATGTTCGATGGGCTTGTCTTCGCCGGAACGATAATAACCCTGGACGTTGGAGCGCAAAATCCGCTCCGTAAAATCGGAGGCAAACAGGCGGCGGCTGATGCCAACCCCCGCGCCGGAATAAACCAGGGCAGCATCATACATGGCCGGCAGTTCCAGGTCTATCAGGCGGGCGCTGCGAACAGGTCCGATTTTCTCCGGCAGGGTGTCGTAGAAAATGGCCGACAGGCGGGTGACGCTGCCTTCGGTCAGGTGTTCGTAGATGATGTCGGCGTCGTTCAGGCCAGATTGGGGACGGGCATAACTGGGGGGCGCGTTGGGGATTTTGACAACGAGCGGCCGTCGCCGCAAATCGGCCGGGTCTACCAGTTCGCCAGTCAGTGGGTTACGATTGTCGCCAAAATCTTCGGCCGTCAGCAGTGTGACCGGTTCCAGGGCCGGATCGGCCGTCGCTTCTGGCAGGGGGGTGTTGGTAGCGGCAGGGGCCAGGGTGGGCG
>CALFEW010000387.1 GCA_937958365.1 uncultured Chloroflexota bacterium
GCGAGATGCTGGCCGAGTGGGGCTACAGTCGCTACCACGCCGACAAGCTGTGGGAAGCGCTTTACCGTGGACAGGGTGATTTACGCGGGCTGCGGGCGGATTTGTACGGCCGTTTGCAAGCGGAAACCACCTGGGATTTGCCCACGGCCGTTGCCGATCTCGCCAGCAGCGATGGGCAAACGCGCAAATTCCTGCTGCGCCTGGCCGATGGGCAAACCATCGAAACCGTCCTGATGCACTTTGAAGGGCGCGACGGCGTGCCGCGGGCGACGGCCTGCATCAGCACGCAGGCGGGCTGCGCTATGGGCTGCGTCTTCTGCGCCACCGGGCAGATGGGCTTCACGCGCCATCTGTCGCCCGGCGAGATTGTGGCTCAGGTGGCGTTTGCCAACCGGCAGCTTCCGCCCGGCAGTGAGCCGCTGCGCAACATTGTGCTGATGGGCATGGGCGAACCGCTGCACAATTACGACCACACGATGACGGCCGTAGACATTCTGATGGACCACAAAGGGCTGGCGATTGCGCCCAAACATATCACCCTGAGTACAGTCGGCGTGGTTCCGGGCATCCTGCGGCTGGCCGATGAGGCACGGCCGTTTCGTCTGGCCGTCAGTTTGCATGGGGCCACCGACCCGGAAAGGCAGGCGCTGGTTCCTCCGGCGCGGCGCTGGCCGCTGGCCGAACTGATGGCTGCCTGCCGGTATTATGTCGAGAAGCGTCAGCGGCGTATTTTTTTTGAATGGACCCTGATCGAAAACCAGAATGATACGCCGGAACAGGCCCATGCCCTGGGCCGGTTACTGACCGGATTAGAAGCCCACGTTAACCTGATTCCGTTGAATCCAACCGTGGGTTATGGGGGGCGACCGGCGGGGGGAACGGCCGTGCGCCAATTCCAGGATATTTTGGCCGGTTATGGGCTGCCCAGCACGGTGCGCCAGCGCCGTGGCATAGATATTGCCGCCGGCTGCGGTCAACTGCGCGCCGCGCAGTGAGTTTGTTGCCCCAAAGAAAGCTTATCCCAACCAGAAAAAAACCGCTTGCAGCGAATTTTCGCTCTCTATTGACACTCATGACGCGCTGTGTTATAAATACGTCATAATGATGCAGTGCGTCATTTTGTGCAAAATTACCAAGTGAGGACAGGCAGGCGAACCGTGTTCAGGTGACAGTTTTCCACCAGTTAGGGAGTTCTGAATACCGGGCACTAAACGTAAAATACTGGAAACGGCATGAGTCAGATTTATTTAAGCTTAGGCACGAACCTGGGAGACCGCCCGGCAAACCTGCAAAAAGCTTTGGCCTATTTGCAGCATGGGGTGGAGGTAACGGCCGTTTCCGCTTTGTATGAAACTGAACCGTGGGGCATCACCGACCAGCCTGCTTTCCTGAACATGTGCGTCGCCCTCCAGACAGACCTGCCCCCTCATGAACTTTTGTGCCTGTGCCAATCTATCGAAGCGAAAGTTGGGCGGCGACTAACCTATAAATGGGGGCCGCGCCTGATTGATATAGACATTTTGTTTTACGATGATCAGGTAATCGGCGACGAGACCCTGACTATTCCCCACCCCTTTGTTGGCGAACGCGCCTTTGTCCTGGCGCCGCTGGCCGACATAGCCCCAGACTTTGTTCATCCACAAACAGGCGAAACGGTTGTGCAGATGTTGGCCCAAATGTACAGCACGGCCGTTTACCGCTTGCCCCATCAGCCGGCCATGATGGGCGTAGGAGACTAAAGGTTGGAACGGAAGACGCCTGTCGCCGGTTTCCCTTGGGGTGAGCGTACCTACGTGATGGGCATCCTCAACGCCACCCCAGACAGCTTTTCCGGGGATGGTTTGTGGCAAGGGGAAACGGCCGTAGAGCAGGCTGTACTTCAGGCGCAGCAATTTGCCGCCGATGGCGCAGACATCATTGATATTGGCGGTGAAAGCACCCGTCCCGGCAGTCAACCCGTTACCCCAGACGAAGAATTGGCGCGGATTTTGCCGATCATCCGGGCCGTTCGGCAAAACGTAGACGTGGTGATTTCGGTAGACACCTACCGGGCGGCCGTGGCGGAGGCGGCCCTGGCTGCCGGCGCAGACTGGATCAACGACGTGTGGGGGCTGCGTATGGACGCAGACATGGCTCCTTTGCTGGCTCAGGTCGGCTGTCCGGTCGTCATTATGCACAATCGCAGCCAGCCCAAAGACGTTGCACAGGCTGAAGCTTTAGGCGGTCGCTACGTTGGCGTTCATTACGACGATCTCATTGCCGACGTGATCGGCGAACTGGCCGAAAGCATTGAGATTGCCCATTCTGCCGGTGTGCGTGATGCCCAGATCATCATAGACCCCGGCATTGGCTTTGGCAAAACAGTTGCCCAAAACGTGCAGTTGCTTCACCAGCTAGACCAGTTCAAGAAATTGGGTTTTCCGATTTTGATTGGCCCATCACGCAAATCTTTCATTGGGTACACGCTGGATTTGCCGCCGGATCAGCGGCTAGAGGGCACGGCGGCTACCGTAGCCATCGGTATAGACCGGGGCGCGGACATTGTGCGCGTTCACGATGTGCAGGCAATGGTCCGCGTAGCCCGCATGACAGATCGAATTGTAAGAAGTTAGTTGATAGTTGTTAGTTGTTAGTGGATAGTGGTTTGCGCTTCTATCAACTCCCAACTAGCCACTGTCAACTGTCTGTAACTCATTGGTAAGGAGCTAAACATGATTAATTTTGAACTTGATCAGGAACAAAAGATGCTCACCGAAGCCATTGGCCGTCTGGCGCAGGAGCGCGTGCGGAAGGTGTTTCGGGACGCTGACGAAGAAGGTATCATTCCGCCAGACATCGTGAAGGCGGGTTGGGAAATCGGTGTACTCTCTACCAGCATCCCTGAAGCCTATGGCGGCTTTGGCGATTATTCGGTGATGACCGGCGTCCTGGCCGCCGAAGCATTTGCCTGGGGCGATCTGGCGTCAACTTTGCACGTGATGACCCCGAACCTGGTGGCTATTCCGCTGCTGTTGTCCGGCACGGAAGCCCAAAAAGAAGCTCATTTGCCGCTCTTTTGCGAAGAGAGCCTGCCCAAAGTAACGGCCGCTCTGACCGAGCCGGTGATTCAGTTTGACCCACGAAAATTGAAGACAACGGCCGTTCTGGAAAACGACGTCTACATCCTCAATGGTCTCAAGAGCTTTGTGCCCCTGGCCGAAGACGCCGAAACCTTCCTGGTATATGCCAGCGAAGATGGTCAGACGCAAGCCTTTTTTGTGCCGCGTGGCGCAGAAGGGCTGGAAGTTCGCCCCCGCGAAAAGCTGATGGGCGTGCGCGCCCTGCCAACCTTCCAGGTGAAATTGGACAACGTGCGCGTTTCGGCCGTGAACAAATTGGGCGGCAACGAAGGCATTAATTTTGGTCGCATCCTCAATCACAGCCGTGTGGCTTTGGGCGCGCTGGCCGTCGGCATGGCGAAAGCCGCGTTGGAATATGCCCGCGATTATGCCAAAGAGCGCGTGCAGTTTGGCGAACCGATTGCCCATCGGCAAAGCATTGCTTTCATGCTGGCGGAAATGGCGATGGACATAGACGCCGCCCGTCTGCTGGTTTGGGAAGCCGCCTGGCAGCTTGACCAGGGCAAAGACGCCACCCAGGCTGCGGCCGTCATGAAATATTACGTGGACGACATGGTGATGACCGTGTGTGACCGTGCGCTGCAAACCCTGGGCGGTTACGGCTATATCCGCGAATATCCGGTGGAACTCTGGCTGCGCAATGCCCGCGCGTTTGCCTCCTTTGATGGAATGGCCATGGTCTGAGATGGAAGATTAAAAATTAAAGATGAAGGATGGAAGATTGCTGGCAACCAGCCACTATAAATCTTCAATCCTGAATCTTCAATCTTCAATCTTTTGTCTTCACCCTTTCACCTTTACGGAGATTGTAAAATGATCAGTTTTGAAATTCCCGAAAAGATTAACAATGAACTTCAGATGGCGAAAATGGTGGCCGAATCTATCATGCGCCAGTATTCCCGTTATTACGACGAGCATGAGCATGAACGGCCGTTAGAATACATCAACATGATGTGGCCGGTGATGCGCGAGCAGTACCGCCGTCGCGCCGAAAAATTGCAACAAAATGGCAGCGGCAACGGCTCCGCCAAACGCGAAGGGCCAGACTTCACCATCTTGCGCCTCATTTTGATGATCGAGATGTTGAGTTGGGGCGACGCCGGACAATATCTTTGCACGCCGGACCCGGCTTTGGGCGGCGCGGCTTTGGAAGCTGTGGGCACAAAAGAGCAAAAAGTGCGTATCCTGGGCAAGTTTGGGCAAGGCGAACCGAAGTGGGGCGCTATGGCGATGACCGAACCAGGGGCGGGATCAGACACCAGCAATATTCGCACAACGGCCGTTTTAGACCCAGAAACCAACGAATGGATTCTCAACGGCGAAAAAATCTTCTGCACCAATGGCGCTCTGGCGTTGGATGAGTCCGACGGTTTTGTCGTGGTCTGGGCGACGGTGGACTCTGCTGCCGGTCGTGGCGGCATGAAATCGTTCATCGTCGAGCCAAATTCGCCCGGCGTCACCGTCACCAAGAAAGAACACAAGCTGGGCATTCGCGTCAGCGACACCGTGGCGATTGTGTTCGACAACGCCCGCATCCCCTTCGACAACATCCTGGGCAGCGCCGAAGTGACGCAGCGTGATGGTTCGACCAAAGGCTTCAAGGGCGCGATGGCGACCTTCGACGCCAGCCGTCCGGCCGTCGCCGCCAGCGCCATGGGCATCTGCCGCGCGGCCGTGGAATTCACCCGCGCCAAGCTGGCCGAAGAGGGCATTGTCGTGGATTACACCAAGCCCAAGCACCAGATGACCTCTGTAGAGCGCGACCTGCTGGAAATGGAAGCCCGCCACAAAGCTGCCTGGCTGCTCACCCTGCGCTCGGTGGTGCTGATGGCCCACGGCCAATCCAACCGCCTGGAAGCCAGCATGAGCAAAGCCCGCGCCGGTGAAACCGTCACCTGGGTCACGCAAAAAGCCGTCGAGCTACTTGGCCCGATGGGTTACACCCGTGAATGGCTCACCGAAAAGTGGATGCGCGACGCCAAAATCAACGACATCTACGAGGGGACCAAACAAATCAACACCCTCATCGTCGCCCGCAGCATCCTCGGCTACTCGCGCCGCGAACTGAAGTAATTGGCAACTGTCAGTTAGCAGTATCCAGTGTTCACTGAACACTGGATACTGGATACTGAATTCCGAACATTCCAATCTCAAACCCCCACGAAGGAGAAACCTATGACCTACCGCATTGACAAAGTAGGCATTGTCGGGGCCGGTACGATGGGCGGCGGCATTGCTGCTCATCTGGCGAATATCGGCATTCCCGTCGTGCTGCTGGATATTCCCACGCCCAACCTGAGCGACGCGGAAAAGGGCAACCCCAAAGCGCGCAATCGCCTGGTGCAAAGCCTGTACGACCGCATGGCGAAGGCCAAACCGGCCAACCTGGCCCGCGCCGACCGGGCCGACCTGATCACCGTTGGCAATACGGAAGATAATTTCGATTTGTTGGCCGATTGTGATTGGGTGGTGGAAGTGATTATTGAGCGGCTGGACCTGAAGCAGGCGTTGATGGAAAAACTGGAAGCGACCTGCAAACCGACGGCCATCATCTCTAGCAACACCTCCGGCATCCCGATTCATCAGATTACTGACGGCCGTTCCCCATCCTTCCGCTCTCGTTTCTTAGGAACCCATTTCTTCAACCCACCCCGTTACCTCAAACTACTCGAAATCATCCCCACGCCGCAAACTGCTACGGCCGTGACCGATTTTATGGTGAAATTTGGCCGTGACGTGTTGGGCAAAGGCGTGGTGGTCTGCAAAGATACGCCCAATTTCATCGGCAACCGCTTTTTTGCCGTGGCCGCTTCCTATGGCATCGAATACGCCCTGCAAAACGGCTATACCGTAGCGGAAATTGACGCCATCACCGGCCCCACCATTGGCCGCCCCAAAACCGCCACCTTCCGTCTGATGGACCTGGTAGGTCTGGACGTGATGGGCCACGTTAACCAAAACTTGTACGAAGCCGTGTCCCACGATCCCTACCGCGACATCTTGCAGCCGGAAAAAACATCGGTCGTCATGGGCCAGATGATCGCCAACAAATGGTTGGGCAACAAAAGCAACCAGGGCTTCTACAAACAAGCCTTCGTGGACGGCAAGCGCGTCTTCCTGACGCTGAACCCGGACACGATGGAATATTTTGACGGCGGCAGCCCGCGCTTCGACTCGGTGGGCAAAGTGCGCAAAGTGGAAGAGCTGGGCGAACGTGTGCGCAAACTATTGGAGTTTGACGACCGCGCCGCCAATTACCTGCGTAATCTCCTCTATTACGGCTTTGCCTATGCTGCCCACGTTGCCCCGGAAATCGCCTACAAACTCAGCGACGTAGACGACGCCATGCGTTGGGGTTTTGCCCACGAGGCCGGGCCTTTTGAGATGTGGGACATGTTGGGCGTCGCCGAAACGGCCGAAAAAATGGCCGCCACCGGTCTGGAAGTGGCCCCCTGGGTCCATGAGATGCTGGCCGCCGGCTGCGACAGCTTCTACAAAAACGGCAGCGTGTACGATTGGGAAGCCAAAGCCTATGCGCCGCGCGCCGTGGACAAGAAAGTGGTACTTATCAGCGATTTGCACGCCGCCGGTAAAGA
>CALFEW010000388.1 GCA_937958365.1 uncultured Chloroflexota bacterium
CTTTACGAGCCAGCTGTTTGCACAGTGAGCAAGAATGTTGTCAAAGATTACGCAGATTGCGCAGGTTTTTATCTTCAATTTGTGAAATCTGTGTAACCTTTGATAACCCTTTTGGGTTCTGGCTTGTCCAGGTTGGGCTTTCTCAAAGATGTTTACAAGACCCTGTTATAGCACCCACTGGCAAGGCTGCAAAAAAGAGGATTTTTGGGGGATTGCCGGGTAAACAGGGGAGACGGTGTGGTGGGTCTGATGATTGGGCGTCAGGCTGCCGCCGGTGGCAGCCACAGGGAGACGCGGCAGCCCGTACCTTCACAACATTCACACGTGACGCTGCCGCCATGCAGCCGCATAATTTCCCAGACAATGCTCAACCCCAACCCCACGCCCGGTGTGTTGCCGGAAGCTGCCAGGCTGCCCCGGAAGAAACGGTTGAACACGTTGGGTTGTTCTTCCGGTAAAACGCCCGGCCCGGAATCGGTGACGCTAATCCGGGTCCAGCCCAATCGCTCGGTTGTGTCTTGGGTGATTTCAAGGGTGACACGGCCGTTTGGCGGTGTGAATGTGAAGGCGTTTTCGACGAGTTCGACAACAGCTTGATGCAGATATACGACGTGACCCGAGATGATGGGTAACGGCCGTTCTCCGGTTAACGTCTTAAACGTGATTTGCGCCGAGACAGCTCTCTCTTCAAACTGGCGCACGATCGGCGTGAGAATACGTCGCAAGTCAATCGGTTGGGCGTCTGCCAGCGTATTCATGCTGTCCAGCCGGGCTATCGTCAGAATACGTTGGGTCAGGTGTTCCAGGCGAATCGTTTGTGTTTCCAATACCCGGGCGTATTCTTGCGCTTTGGGTGGCAGATCCAGTTGCTCCAGCAGCGTTGTGTACAATCTAACATTCGCCAGCGGCGTGCGAAACTCGTGTGAGATGTTGGCGACAAATTGATTCCGCGCCTGTTCCAACTTGCGCTGTTCGCTTACGTCCTGCAACGTCCAGACAGCGCCGGAGAAACGGCCGTTTCCATTCCGCACCGGGATTGCGGTGACTTCACAAATGCAAAAAGCCCCCGATTCCAGCCGTTCAACGGTCTCGGTTTGCCACAATTGGCCGGAAATCAGGACATTCTCCAACAGCGTTTGCTGCGCTTCATCCAATTGGCCCAAAATCGCGTCAGCAATGGTGACGCCAATCAGCGCATCTTTGGGGCGATGGGTGAACCGGGCGAATTCGTCGTTGGCATATTGCACGCGGAGCGTTTCATCTGTTAACGCCATCCCCTCATTGACGCTGCGCAAAACCGTTTCCACCTTCTCTTTCTCGGCTTTGATTTCGGCCGTGCGGTGAACCACTTCCCTTTCCAGATTGTTGCTCAATTGCTGCAAAGCAATCTCGGCGTCTTTGCGTTCGCTGATGTCGCGCAGCACGATCAGACGGCCGTTGAGACGGCCGTTTTCCTCAAGCAGCACCGTCTGGCGTATGTCGAAATACCGCTCCTCACGATCTACCGGCAGGCAGATTTCCGTTGACGTGTTCGCCTGATTGGTCAGATGAGCCAACAATATATCGCGGTCTGGCAAGAGTTGTTGCAGCGGTTGACCAATGCTGCCGCGCCGATCCACACCCAGGACAACCTGAGCCGTATAGTTCAAATCTACCAACTGGTTGTTCTGGTTAATGACAATCCAGCCATCTTCCATGGTCTCGACTAATTTGTTACGCGCCACAGGCATCAGTTCGATGAACTGGTAGCGATACAACCCCAGCAAGACGACAATGCCAGTGGCCGTAAAGGCGATGGGCGTTAAATCCAGAGAACTGGACGGACGAAGGACAAAATTGTAGGCCATGTTACTCGCCCAGGGGATGATGATCCCGGCCAGGATGATAAAGACCTGAAAACGATAGGGGGGTAAGGAGCTTCGCGCCGCCAGGAACATAAAGTAGACGCTGCCGAAAATGAGCGTGTAGGCATAAGCCGTGCTTGTCCAATAACCGATGCCTGGACTGCTTGACAGCAGTGTCAGACCGTCTCTTTCAATGAGAGCGACGGTGGTGTAATAAAGACCATGCCGGGGATTGGTCCAGACAAGCAGCAGGACAATCGTCGGAACAACCAGTAAACCGCCAATTGCGGTGGGCGTCAGCCATTGGTCGCGGCCGGTGTAGCGGGAAGCAAAGATAAACAGGCAGACGGGGATAGTCAAAATGAAAAGGTATTCAACGTTGATCCAAAAGAGAATGGCGTCCAGGTCGTGGTTTAGCAGCTCGAAGCTGTAAGTGATGGACCAGAAAGCGACGGCCAACATGGAGAGGGCAAAGGGGCGGGAAACGGCCGTGCCCCGCCGCCAGCTAAACATAGCAATTGGCAAACTAACCAGTCCTGAAAGCCACAGAAAGAAAATAAACGGGTGGATGGTGTTGTGTATCACAGAATCGTCATCTCTGTCTTGCCTTCACGCTTGCAACAATGCCAACTCGATTAAACAGATTGACCGATACAATGATTATATGCGATTTTGGGGTGGGGAGATAGATGAGGAGAGGATCGGGTTTGGAGAGAATGGAGGTTGGAGACCAGAGACTGACAGTTTTCAGGTGACCAGTCTCCAGTCTCCCAATTAGAAATGAATTTTTAGGCAGTGGCTACCAGGTAACGGCCGTTTCCGCCAGCATCGTTCGTAAAAACTGCCCCGTGTAGCTCGCCGCCACCTGGGCCACTTCTTCCGGCGTGCCCTGGGCGATGATCTGCCCGCCGCCGTCGCCGCCTTCCGGGCCGAGGTCAATCAGGTAATCGGCCGTCTTGATCACATCCAGATTATGCTCAATCACAATGACGGTGTTGCCTGCGTCTACCAGCCGGTGCAGCACATCCAACAACTTCTGAATGTCGGCAAAGTGCAGGCCCGTCGTCGGCTCATCGAGGATGTAGACCGTGCGTCCGGTTGCCACACGGCTGAGTTCCTTCGCCAGTTTGATGCGCTGCGCCTCACCGCCGGAGAGCGTCAGCGCGCTTTGCCCCAGCTTCACATAATCCAGCCCGACGTCGTGCAAAGTCTGCAACATGCGGCTGATCTTTGGATGATTGGCGAATAAGTCCAGCGCCTCCTGCACGTCCATGTCCAGCACCTGGGCGATGTTTTTGCCCTTAAAGGTCACGGCCAACGTCTCGCGGTTGTAACGCGCCCCATGACATTCGCGGCACGTCACCCACACGTCGGCCAGGAAGTGCATTTCCACTTTGCGCAGGCCGTAACCCTGGCACGCTTCGCAGCGACCGCCCTTGACATTGAAGCTGAAACGGCCGCTTTTGTACCCACGCAGTTTCGCTTCTGGCGTATGGGCAAAAACGCTCCGAATCTCATCAAACAGCTTCACATAAGTGGCCGGATTGGAACGCGGCGTGCGGCCAATGGGGTCTTGGGTGATGTTGATCACCTTGTCCAGGTGTTCCAGCCCGGAGAGACGGCCGTAGGGTCCCGGCGTCGTCTGCGCATTGTTCAGGGCGCGGGCCAGCGCCGGTTCCAACGTCTCGGCAACCAGGCTGCTCTTGCCGCTGCCCGATACGCCGGTGACGCAAATCATCGTGCCCAGAGGGAAACGGGCGTCTACATTTTTCAGGTTGTGCATCCGCGCCCCCAGCAGTTCGATGCTGCCGTTGGTGGGGATGCGCCGCGTTGGGCGCTGTCCACCGTGGCCGTTGGGCGAAGTCACCTGCAATACACCGGACAAATAGCGCCCGGTCAGTGAGTCAGGATCGGCCATCACCTGTTGTGGCGTGCCGGCGGCCATCACTTCGCCGCCTTTTACGCCGGCGCCCGGTCCCAGGTCAATCAGCCAGTCCGATTCGCGCATGGTCTCTTCGTCGTGTTCCACCACCAGGACGGTGTTGCCCATGTCGCGCAGTTGGAGCAGCGTTTCGATAAGCGCCCGGTTGTCGCGGGCGTGCAGGCCGATGGAGGGTTCGTCGAGGATGTACAACACGCCTACCAGCCCGCAGCCAATCTGGCTTGCCAGGCGGATGCGCTGCCCTTCGCCGCCGGACAACGACGGCGCGGATCGGTCTAGCGTCAGGTAATGCAGCCCGACGTTGAGCATAAATTGCAGCCGGTCGCGGATTTCTTTCAGGACTTCTTCGGCGATTTCAAACTGTTCGGAATTTAAAGATTGAAGATTGACAATTGAAGATTGAGCGCCGTTTGTGCCATTCGCGCTTAATCTTAAATCTTTAATCTTTAAATCTTCCATCTTTTGTCTTTGTGATAACTGCATCACCCACTCATGCGCCTCGTCAATTGCCATACGTCCCACTTCGGTGATGGATTGGCCGCCGACGGTGACGGCGCGGGCTTCGGGGCGCAGGCGGGTTCCCTGGCAGGTGGGACACGGCCGTTGGCTCATAAAGCTGGCATAAAAAGCGCGGGTCTGTTCGGAACTGGTCTGGCGAAAGAGCCGGTTGATATTGGCGATGATGCCTTTTAACGGCCGTTTCGTCTCCCCCGTCCACTGCGCATCATTCGCCTCCGCTTCATACTTAATATGCACCACCTCATCGCCCGACCCATAAAACAACACGTCACGGAACGACTGCGGCAGATCACGCCAGGGCGACTCCAGGTCTATGCCATAATGTTCGCCGATAGATTCGATCTGCGTCATCTGCCAGCGGTTCTTTTTCTTGCGCACATTGCCATACCAGCGCAGCGCCCCATCCATGATAGACAGCGTTTCATCTTCCACGATGAGGTCGGGGTCTACCTGCATTTGTGTGCCGATGCCCTGGCAGTCCGGGCACATGCCCAACGGCGAGTTAAAGCTAAACAACTGCGGCGACAATTCGGGAAAGCTGACGCCGCAGTGGGCGCAGGCGTTGTGTTCGCTCAATAACAGCTCTTCGCCACCCAAATCGGCAATGAGCAGCCCCTCACCGGCGCGCAGCGTTGTCTCCACGGAATCTACCAGGCGCGGCAGGAAACCTTCGTCGGTTTCGCTGGGGGTTTGCAGCCGGTCAATCACCAGTTCGATGGTGTGTTTGGCTTTTTTGTCCAGTTTGGGCAGCGCGCCGGTTAAATCTACCATGTCGCCGTTAACGCGGGCGCGGATGTAGCCATCCTGCCGCGCCTGAGTCAGAGCTTCCAGGTGCGCCCCCTTGCGGTTGCGGGCGATGGGAGCCAGCAGTTGGAAGCGGCTGCCCGGCGGCAAAGCGGCCAATTGGTCAGCGATCATTTGCGCGGTTTGCGGCTGCACGGCGCGGCCGCATTGTGGGCAGTGGGGCAGGCCAATGCGGGCATACAACACGCGCAAATAGTCCAGCACTTCGGTGACGGTGCCTACCGTGGAGCGCGGGTTTTTGCTGACCGCTTTTTGCTCGATGGCGATGGCCGGGCTGAGGCCGCTGATGTGGTCTACTTTGGGTTTTTCCATCTGCCCCAGGAATTGGCGGGCGTAGGCGGAAAGGCTTTCGACATAACGGCGCTGTCCTTCGGCGTAGATGGTGTCGAAGGCGAGTGAGGATTTGCCGCTGCCGCTGACGCCGGTGAGAACGACGAGGCGATTGCGGGGAATGCGCACGTCTATGTGTTTCAGGTTGTGCTGCTGCGCGCCGCGAATGAAGATGGTATCGGGTTCCATAATTTCGTTTTCCGTATTCCGTGATTCGTAATCCGTGATTATCTGCGAGGTTATGTGAACATGCGTTCTAATAACGAAGGTATTATAACATGAATGGGGCACGGCCGTTACCCCAACATGCCCCATCATAAAAAGAAATCCTGACAACTTGTGTCAGGATTTCATGACCGCCATAAGATTGGTCCAATCTCTGATATTGGACCAATCTTGCCTATAGTAAACATCAGCGCATGGTTTTGTAAGCGTTAATCAGCCCATTCGTCGAAGAATCGTGCGACGACACCAGGGCCGCGCCGCGCAGTTCCGGCAGGATGGCCTTCGCCAGCACCTTGCCCAACTCCACGCCCATCTGATCAAACGAGTTCACGTCCCAAATAACGCCCTGCGTGAAGATTTTGTGTTCGTAGAAGGCGATGAGCGAACCAAGCGTCTCTGGCGTTAACTTTTTGAACAGGAAGGCGTTTGACGGCCGATTCCCCGCAAACGTTTTCGCCGCCACCAACGTCTCGAGCTGCTCGTCGCTCAGGTGGCTGTTGGCTAATTCGGCGCGGACTTCAACGGCCGTTTTCCCCCGCATCAACGCCTCCGGTTGGGCGAAAAAGTTAGACAACAACAGCGTGTGATGGTCGCCCAACGGGTTTTGGCTCTGCGCCGGGGCCAGAAAATCGCACGGAATTAATTTTGTGCCCTGATGGATAAGCTGGTAAAAGGCGTGCTGCCCGTTGGTTCCCGGCTGCCCCCAGATAATCGGCCCGGTGGAATAATCCACCGGCGCACCGCCTCGTGTAACGCTTTTACCGTTGGATTCCATGTCGCCCTGCTGGAAATAGGCCGGGAAATATTGCAGATATTGGTCATAAGGCAAAATAGCGTGGGATTCCGCGCCAAAGAAGTTGTTGTACCAGACGCCCAACAGCGCCATGATGACCGGGATGTTTTGGGCAAACGGCGCGGTGCGGAAATGCTCGTCGGCCCGATGTGCGCCGGTCAGCAGCTTTTCAAAGTTTTCGTAACCCACCGCCAACGCGATAGACAGCCCAATCGCCGACCACAAGGAATAGCGCCCGCCGACCCAATCCCAAAACTCGAACATGTTGTCGGGATCAATGCCAAAGGCGGTGACGGCCGTTGCATTGGTAGACAGAGCCACAAAATGTTGGGCAACGGCCGTTTCCACTTGCGCCGCTTGCAAAAACCAGGCCCGGGCCGTATGCGCGTTCGCCATCGTCTCCTGGGTAGTAAACGTCTTGGAGGCAATGAGAAACAGCGTCGTCTCCGGCTGCACTTTCTTTAAGGTTTCGGCGATGTCCGTCCCGTCCACGTTAGAGACAAAATGGGCGCGCAGGTCGCGCCGCGTGTAGGGCGTCAGCGCTTCGACCACCATTTTCGGCCCCAGGTCCGAGCCGCCAATGCCGATGTTGACGATGTCGGTGATGGGCAGGCCGGTATAGCCGCGCCAGACGCCGGAACGCACCGCTTCGCTAAACCGCGCCATTTTCGCCAGCGCCTGGTTGACATCGGGCATCACGTTACGGCCGTCTACCAAAATCGGCCGGTTGGAGCGGTTACGCAAGGCCACGTGCAGCACGGCCCGCCCTTCCGTGTTGTTGATTTTTTCGCCGCTAAACATGGCCGCGATGCGTTCTGCCAACCCGGCCTGCTCGGCCAAAGCCAGCAAATGCACCAAAGTTTCGTCGGTTATCCGATTCTTGGCATAGTCAAACAAAATCTCCCCAAAACGCAGCGAATATTTGTTGAAGCGCGCCGGATCAGCCGCAAACAGGTCGCGCATGTGGGTAGAAGCCATCCGCTTGTAATCATCCTGCAAAGCTCGCCAGGCCGCAGACTTGGTTAATGTAGACATGGTTAACTCCT
>CALFEW010000389.1 GCA_937958365.1 uncultured Chloroflexota bacterium
CATCTGCCAGCAAATTGAACAGGCGACCGGCGCGTGTTGGTTTATGATCAACGACACCGCCGCCCACATTTATGATCGCTACAGCTTCATGCACGCCAAATTCATGCTGCTCGACGACCAATGGGCCATCATCAGCAGCCAGAATCTCTCGCCAGACAGCCTGCCCGACGACGATAAGAGCGATGGCACCTGGGGGCGGCGCGGCGTCGTGTTGATCACCGATGCGCCGACGGTGGTGCAGCACATACAATCCCTGCTGGCTTATGATGGTGATCCCGCCCATCACGCTGACATTGCGCGCTGGATGCCTACGGCCGATTGGCTGCCGCCGCCCAGTTTTGTGCCTATCACCGTGACGGGCGGCATCACTTACGCGGTGCGCTTCCCCGAACCGACCGCCTTTACCGGCGAGTTTCCGCTGGAGATTGTGCAATCGCCGGAGAACAGCTTGCGCGACGTAGATGGGCTGTTGGGCCTGGTTAACCGGGCCGGGCAGGGGGATAAGGTTTGGGTGGAGCAGTTGTATGAACGGCCGTACTGGGGACCCACGGCCAGCGGCACGCCCAGCACCGATCCCAATCCGCGCCTGGAGGCTTACATCGCCGCCGCCCGACGCGGCGCAGACGTGCGCCTGCTGCTAGACAGCTACTTCGACGACAACTCCAGTCCGACGAGCAATGACGCAACCTGTAATTATGTCAACAATCTGGCGGCGGCAGAGCATTTGTGGTTGAGCTGCGCCCTGGGTAATCCCACCGGTTTGGGTATACATAACAAGATGGTGCTGGTGGAGGTAAACGGCCGTGGCTATGTCCACGTCGGCAGTCTGAACGGGTCGGAGCAATCGCACAAAGATAACCGTGAATTGGCTTTACAAATCCAGTCCGATGCCCTGTTTGCTTTGTTATCTGATATGTTCATCCACGACTGGCCGCATCAGCTTTATCTGCCCATTGTGATGAACAATTACATTGGCCCAGCCAACCACCTGCTCATCAGCGAGGTCTTGTACGATCCGCCGGGCCAGGACACCACCGAATTCATTGAATTGGTCAATCCGACGCCGCAGACCTGGGATTTAAGCCAGTATAGTTTGGCTGACGCGGTCAACCGCAGCGATTTTGAAGATGTGCGCCGCTTTCCGGCAGGCACAATGCTCAATCCCGGTCAGGCTCTTGTTGTCGCGCTCAGCGCTGCTGATTTTTTCGCCGAATATGGCTTTTATCCTGACTTTGAGATACTGAATACGGCTGCGCTGACGCCTGACATGATTGATGATTTATCGTGGGGAGACCCGTCCACCTTTTTGCAACTGGGCAATTTAGGCGACGAGGTCATCTTGCGCGACGAGCAAGATCAGGTAATTGACGTACTGGTGTATGGTACAGGAAATTATCCCGGCGTGATCGGTTGTCCGCCGGTTAGTTTGCTGAATGCCAGCCTGGAGCGCCTGCCTTATTGGCGGGATACAGATAATTGTTCTGTGGACTTCCGAGAATGGCCTTTCCCCAGCCCTGGTTCTTTACCGTAGGCAAACAAAAGCCTGTGCTTATAAAGGCACAGGCTTTTACATTATATTGTCCAGGTAAATCTGTACTACTGCTTGTGCGGTATTTATTTGCCGAACAAATCTGCCGGATCAACTGCTCTGCTGTCGTCGGCGCTGCCGGTTGGTGAACCGGCACGAGTGGTAATCACACCCTCGTAAATAACAGCCGGGACTTCGTATAAGGGATGATCGGTTGTGTCAAGCATGGTGGGAACCCCTTTCTCTGGCTGTTGAAAATCTTTCATTACCATTTCTCCTTGTTGGCTGCGATTAAGTAGCACAAGCAGCTCCTCAAATATTATTATTAGTTATTATGCCGAATCTAAATAGGCGTGTCAATACAGAAAATAGCCTAAGGGGGCAAACTTACAACCAACGTTACCATTTTCCTACGTGAGGATGAAGCAGCGTGGTGGATAACGGCCGTTCCGCATATTATTCAAGAATTTCAGGGGTATGCCAGGTCAATTTGACCGGTTTTGCATACCCCTGATTTTGACAAACTTTTCAACAAGCAGACATAATCGGCAGTGATGCGCCGACGCCCTTATGTCGTCCGCCTCTGGGCATGTTTCCCGGAGTTGGTCGCAAACAGGCAAATGAAAACGGGCACTAAATGTCACACTGCCCGGACAGGCAAGCCAGTTCCTGAGCGGCTGTGGTCAGGTCTTCTTCTTCGTACCGGTAAATCTTAGAAAAATCAATTTCCGGGAATTTGGCGGCCAACTGCTCATATTCTTCTTTGCCGATTTCCACGTAGGGCATCTGGTCATATTGGGCATCGAAGGCTGGTAAAAAGGCCATGCCGCCCACTTTATCCTGATGTTCCCAAATCCAACGGATGATGTCCAGAACCTCATCTTGCTGATAGGTGATGGTGACGCTGGGGTTGTGTTCGGTGTAATGGAGCTTGTTTTGCAGCCAGAATTCGCATTGCTCCAGGGCGGTACTGTCATTGCGCGTTTTAGCCCCTTGAGGCGATTTAACCGGAAAATGAATGACCCAGGTATTGGCGTTGTCGCGCGCCTGCCCGTTTTCCGGATCCATTGGGATGCCGGCGTCTTGCAACACTTTGCAGACAGGGGAGTGGGTTCCCACGCGCACGTTGCGGATGTAATATTCGGCCCAACGAGCGTGCAAGCCGGAGGAAGAGTTGAGCAGTTGCGAGGAATTGCCGGAGGGCTTGACGCAGGTAATGGCTGCCGACTGATTCACGCCTAATAGCGCGGCATATTGCCGATTGGTCTCGACGGCGACTTGCTGCAATTTGGTCTGGATTTCCGGGTCTTGGGCAGCCGGGCTATCCATCTGGCCGTTGAGGTCTACGCCCAACAGCCGCTCATCCATGCAGTTTTGCTGCCACTGGGGCCGCAGACCGGGGAAATAGGTGGCCATAGATTGGATGGTGCCGATGATGGCGGCCAGTTCCACCTTTTCTTTCAAACTTTGGTAGTCATCATCATGGCGGGCGACGGCGCTGGACAGGTTGCAGAATTGATACGGCCGTAAAATGATCTCCCCACAGTTATGAACATACAACCCATTGGCGTCAAAGGCATGTTGTTCTGGGATGGTGCAGTCGTAAACCGTCTCTTCGCCAACGAGCGTGATCTGCTTGATGCGCGCCGTAAACCGTTCCCGATTTGGCTGGCGCTGATACATGGCAAGTTTATCGGCCAGTTTGGCCGCCTTTTCCGGGTCGGAAAAGCCGATGCGATCTCGGAAAACCAGGAGATTGTCATTGGCGATCACCAGTTCATGCTGAGACTGCGTCCAGTAGGGTTGGTGGCCGCCCTTGCCATCCGGCAACAGTTGGTAATCGGCTTCACGCCGATTTTGGTAGATGGTGGCGACAATACCCAGGCGCAGCAACATGCGCTGCGCCGCTTGCAGCAGCTCTAAGTTGGACTGCGATAACCGCACGCTGACGCCTTTTTCTTGCGAGCCAATCACCGTGCCATCGGCGTCGAACAGGCCGCGCAGAAAGCCACTGTAGAAGGCGCTCGATGTGCGTTCAATTTCCGGGGTGATCGTTTTGTGATCGGGAGACAGGCCATAGGCTTCAGCCACCGCGTTTAAGCCGGTGGAACTGAGCTGCCAAAACTGGTTGTGACGGTTCCAGACGGGTTGTAGATCGCTCCGTGCGGGGATGTTGGTCGTCAGGACGGCGTGGGCCATCTCTACCATTGTTTCTGCCGGTTGGCCCCAGAAGCGCAAAATGGCCTGGTTGTTTTTGGTTTCGTGCCGGGCGAATGTGCCATCACCTACCAGCAATCCTAGAAGCCAGGCGACAGATGCGCCCTGGTCTGCTGCTTGCCAGACGGCGCCGCGTTGGTTGTGTAGTTGAATGGTAGCGCCAGGCAGAAGATCGCTTACGGCCGTCCATTGGGTCTCTTGTTTCTTGCGGGTTTGCCGGGTGACTTCCAGAATCGGGTGGTCGGACGTGGCCTTTAGCGTATGCCCTTCTTCGGTTTCGATCAGGTAAACCGGTTTGTGGCCGGTGACAAAAAAGCCGTCTGCGGTGGATGGATAGGGTTTGCCGTTGACCAGAGCCAGAAACGGCCGTTGCTCTAGTTCATGAGCCTGCGCCGGACCCTGAGCGGTCATCACCCAGGTGTCGCCGGTGACGCACGGATTTGTGCCAAAGGCTGCGGCCTGCCGCCGCACCGGCCGGTTTTCTACGGCCGCTTTGCGATTAAAAATGCCTGGCTCGCCGCGCCCCGATTCCACCATGTCCAGCACAAAGCGGGTGATTTCGGTCTGCGACAATTCGCGTTCCGGCCAGACGGCCGAATTGTTGGCGTTCCAGCGCTGGCTGTTGTTGCGCCAGAAGTCCCCATCTTTGCAGTGCAGCATTTCCAGGTCGTCGTAATCGAAGAGGGAGATCATGGCGGTGCGGCGCACGCCGCCGGACACGGCCGCATCACCGACGGCGCACATCATGTCGTGGGCGTCTAACGGCCGTAAAAACCCCCCTTGCCGCGCCAATATCCGGCTGCGGGCAAAGTCCAACATCTTGCGCAGGGGTTCCGGCCCGGAAGCCCGGCCACCTTTTACGCGCAGTGGCGCGCCTGCCGGCCGCACCTGGGAATAATCAAACACCACGTCTTCCCCTTCAAACCAGGCCGTGAGACCGGCGCGTACTGCATCCGCCCAACCTTCAGAGGAATCAACGACGACGACCATTTTGGGCGAGTTGCCTTTCTGGCGGACAATGCGCGGGAACTGTTCCACATACTGCCGCTCCACGGAAAAGCCGACGCCGCAGCCGCTCATGGAGATGATGAGCGCTTCGACAAATGAGTCTATGCTGTCCACCGGCATGTAGGAGCAGTTGTACAGGGCGATGTTGTTGCGCCGGGCAGCCGGGCCGGCCATTGCCAGCAGACGCATGGAGGGCATGACTTTCATTTGCAAAATACCCTGGCGCAGCCGTTCGTAGATTTCGGCGGGCAAGCGGTAGTCTGACAGTTCTTTCAGGTAGTTGACGGCCCGGTCTACAGTTTCGATCCAGGTTTCGCGCCGGCCCAATTCATAGCTGAAGCGCGAATACTTGTCATAAAACTGGAATTTCTGTAATTGCGTGGGAAAGTATTTGTCTGATTCGGCGAAAGCCTGGCGCACTTCTTCGGGCACGGGGCGGCGCACGCGCATTTTGGCGTGTTCGGCGCGGTAGAGGATGTAATGTTTGGCGGCTTCGTACTCACCGGCGGCTTGCAGCGCCATTTCCACGATGTCCTGAATGCCTTCAACGGTAGGGAGGTCATATTTGGCGGCGACGACGTTGACGACTTGTTGGGTCAGGTCTTCGACGGAGGTTTGTGGCGGGTTAGCCAGGCTGGCAAAACAACGTTCCAGGGCGACTTGAATACGGGCGGCGTCGAAGGGAACGATACGGCCGTCACGCTTCACGATTTGTTTGGGTACAGCAACTTTAAAATAGATGCTGTTCGCCTCCATTTTGGAGGCTCCGTTGCTCCCATTCTTCCCGTTCTTTTTTTGACTGGTTTCTTGTGGCAATTGGACCATCGCGCCTTGATTTTCAGACATGAATACGCTCCTTTCAACTTGAGATAAAGGTGTGGACACAAATATATGAAACAGACCGCCCAACCAACTTCAGAGTTAGAGCGAGTCTGTATTATTTAGTCGGTAATAGACGATCGATTTCGGTGCGGATGGATTCCAGGTCGTCGAGGCCTAGATAGACGATGGCGTAACGAATATAGGCGACTTTGTCCAGGTTCTTGAGCTTCTCAATCACCTTGTCGCCCACGAGACGGCTTGGCACTTCAGCGCGTCCCATTTGCTGCAATTCTGCTTCTACTTCACCGGCCAGATACTCAATGTCTGTATCGGCCACCGGGCGTTTGGCGCAGGCCACACGGATGCCGGCCAACATTTTTTCCCGCGAGAATTCCTCGAACGAGCCATCCCGTTTAACGAGCAGGGGAGTGGCTAAGATCGGCCGTTCGTATGAACTGAAGCGCTGGTCGCAATGATCACATACCCGGCGGCGGCGCGTGCCGCCACGAATGTCGTGACTGGTATCAATCACCCGGGTTTTGTCATGATTGCAGTAAGGGCATTTCACAATAAAAGCTCCTGTTGCGGTTTAACGCCCAGTTATACGTTAATTGAGCGAAAACCTGCTTGCATACGCCAGATATGGGGGTCCGTAACTTCTATTACCCTGTATCTGGCGTACGAGAGTGCGGGGATTATAACATACGGCCGTTACCAAAACAAGCAGCAAAGGCGTGAAAAAACCTTAAAAAATTAACGGCCGTTTTTGGAACAGTGAATTAGAACCGCGAACTAAACAACCTACAGGAGATGAGAGATTGGAGATTGAACCAGTCTTTAATCTCCAATCTCCAATCTCAGTTCTGTAAGTTATTTAATTTTCGTTCCTTAACGTTTTTTGTTGCGTAAAAAGGCGGGGACGTCGAGATCGTTGATGCGATAAGCGGAGGAATCAGAATCGTAACGACTGGCAGGTGGCGGCGTGGCCGGCTGGCTGCTCACAGACACGGTTTCCCGGCGCAGCCCACCGCTGTTAGAAGATTGAACGGCCGTGCGGGCTAAAGGGCGCATCATCGGCATGGAATGCTCGAACCCCGTGGCGATGACCGTAATGCGAATGGCGTCACCCATCGTCTCGTCAATTACCGCGCCAAAGATCAGGTTCACGTCCGGGTGCGCCGTCTCACGGATGATGGCCGCCGCCTGGTTGATCTCAAACAGGCTCAGGTCCGGGCCGCCGGTGACGTTAAATAAAATGCCGCGCGCGCCATCAATGGTAATGTCTAACAGGCGGCTGGCTAACGCCTGCTCGGCCGCTTTTTGGGCGCGGTCGTCGCCGGAGCCGTGCCCCACGGCCATGAGGGCCGCGCCGCCCAGCGACATAATCGCCTTCACGTCGGCAAAGTCCAGGTTGATCAGGCCGGGCACGGTAATCAACTCGCTGATGCCCTGGATGCCTTGCCGCAGCACATCGTCGGCCAGCTTAAAGGAGTCGAGCAGGGTGATGCGCTTGTCGGCCGTTTCCAGCAGCTTATCATTGGGGATGACGATGAGCGTGTCTACGTGTTCCTTTAGCTCTTCGATACCGGCTTCGGCGGCGCGGGCACGATGGGCGCCTTCAAAGGAAAACGGCCGTGTCACCACCCCAATCGTCAGCGCGCCCTCTTCACGAGCTATCTTCGCCACCGTTGGCGTAGCCCCCGTGCCGGTGCCGCCGCCCATTCCGGCCGTCACAAACACCATGTCGGAGCCTTGCAGCGCCTCGTGCAGCTCTTCCACAGACTCTTCGGCCGCCTTCAGGCCCACTTCCGGGTTGCCGCCGGAGCCGAGGCCGCGCGTAGCCCGTTCGCCCAACTGCAATTTATGCGGGGCCAGGCTGTTTTGCAGCGCCTGACGGTCTGTGTTGACGGCGATGAAATCCACGCCCACAATGTTCTCTTCAATCATGCGGTTGATGGCGTTGCTGCCGCCGCCGCCCACGCCGACCACGCGAATCAGGGCTGATCCTTCGGTTTCCGGCATTCTCTGCGCTCTTTTTGCATATTCCTGTGCTTTCATTTTCACATCCCTCTTATTGATGAGCTGTCTGAATCTTTTCGCTCTCATTTAACCAGGCAGCAGCGCCCGTAAAAAATTACCCATACGCCGCCCCCACAAGCCGGTATTGGGCCGGGGACGAAAGGCTTCATGCTCGCCGGTGGTCCAATTCAACAGACCAATTCCGGTGGCATAAGCCGGACTATTCAGGTTTTCCACCATACCGACCACGTTTTTCGGCCGGGCCACCCGCGCTGGCACGTTTAATACCCGCTCGGCAATCTCGGTGATGCCGCGCAGTTGCGCCGTGCCGCCGGTCAGCACAATGCCCGCCGGCAGCAGGCCATCGTAACCGGAGCGGCGGATCTCCTGCAAAATCAACTGGAAGATTTCTTCCGTGCGCGCCTCAACGACGTAAGCCAGGTCCTGGCGGCCCACCTGAATCTTCTCGCCGCCAAATGGCTCGACGGTAAACAAGAAATTCGGGTCAATTTGCTCCGGGCGGCAGTCGCCATGCTGGATTTTCACCTGTTCGGCCACGTCGTAGGGGGCGCGCAGGCCAATGGCGATGTCGTTGGTGATGTGGTAGCCGCCGACGGGAATGACTTTGGTGTGCCAGACCGTACCCTGCATGTACAGGGCAATGTCTGTGGTGCCGCCGCCAATGTCGGCGACGATGACGCCCATTTCGCGCTCGTTGGGTTCCAGCACCGCTTCGCCGGAGGCCAGGGCGTTTAGCACATAGGCGTTGGCCTGAATGCCCACGTTGTCCAGGCATTTGGACAGGTTCATGACGGCCGGGCTGGCGGCGGTAACGATGTGGGTTTCCACCTCTAGCTTGAAGCCGTGCATTCCCAGCGGATTGCGAATGCCGTCCTGATCGTCAATGGTATAGCTGCGCGGGATCAGGTGGACGATTTGCCGGTTGTGGGGCACGGCGATGGATTGGGCCACGTCCAGGGCGCGGCCAATGTCTTCAGTGGTGACGCCGCTGTCGTTACGGCCGATAGCCACCGCGCCCCGGTTGTTGCTGGAGCCGATGTGTTCGCCGGCCATGCTGACGATGGCCTGCGACAGGTTGTAGCCGGAGGTTTGCTCCGCCTGTTCGACAGCTTTGGCCACGGCGATGGACGTCTCATTAACGTCCATGACCACGCCTTTGCGCATCCCACGCGCCGCTTCGATGCCCATACCAATGATTTGCAGCCGTCCCTGGCGCACTTCGCCGACCAGGGCGCAAATCTTGGTGGTGCCTATATCTAATCCAAAAACAATTTCTTCCATAAATTCTGCCCTCCCAGCTTATTGGGCTTTGAAGTAGGGTTTGGCCTGGTTGCTGACGCTGACGTAGGCCGGCTGTATCTGGCGGGCCTGTAAATCGGCGACGATGGTCTCGTAAACAGCCAATTTTTGGTTCATGTCGGTTCCGGTTCCGAAAAATGCGCGCCAGCCACGGCCGTCTTGGTAGCTTAAACCACTCGCAGGCCGGTAGAACAATTTGTCAATATTCGGCCGCAGCTGGCGCAGTTGGAGCGCACCCAGGAGGACATCGTCGGGGATGAAACCGATGGCGGCGTGGGGGGACACGGCCGTTTCCCCGGTTTCATCTGTCGCCTCTGTGTTCAGGCCATCGGCTGCAGGCGTTGGCGGCGCCTCATACTCGATTGTTAATAGCCCGATGGCCGGCGTGCGCGCCGGAATTAGCTCATAACGCTTGGTAATCCAATACTGCTGATTGCCTTCTTGCCACACGGCAACCGGCGTATCTTCCACGATTTCAATCTCCACCTGATTCGGCCAGGACAACGTGACCTTGCTGGAAACGACGCCCGGCAGTTCGGCGATGCGCGCCGCCGCTTCATTGGGATCGGCGGAAAAAACGTGCGCGCCGCCCAATCCGCTGGCGGCTACAATTTCGTCCGGCGGGATGGAAATGGTACCGGCGACCGGAATAGCGGTTAAATAAAATTGTTCTTCGGTAGCCGTGAGGTAAAGGGCAAACACGGTGAACAGCAAAAGACCCAGACTCAGCCAGCGGGCCGAGAGAATGACGCCTTTCAGCCCCAGCAGCGGCAGGGTGGTGGCCTGTCGCCGGTTGCGGCGGCGGCGGTGCTGGGCCGTTTTAGGCACGTCCGACGGGGCCACGCGAGGCAGCCGCACGGCATGGGCCGACTGTACCTGGCGCATTTGCGGCTGTTTGCGCAGCCGCTGGCCGGAGTTTTGGGGACGACGAGGTCGTTTGGGTTGCTGGTCTTGTGTCATAAGATTTCGGATTTGGGATTTCGGATTGCGGATTACCGTCTTCCACTCCCAACTATCAACTTTCTGCTTCTGCGGCAAAGCTGGTTCTGGTGCTGGCTTTTTCGGCGTGTCGCGCCAGGGCCAGTTCGATCAATTTGTCCAAAAGCTGCGGGTAGGGCAGGCCGCTGGCTTCCCACAGTTTGGGATACATGGAAATGCGCGTGAAGCCGGGGATGGTGTTGATTTCGTTGAGGTACAGCGCGCCGCTGTCTGTGTCTAGCAGCAAATCCACGCGCCCCATGCCGGCGCAGTCTATGGCCTGGTAGGCGCGGAGGGCCAGGGTTTGCACGGTTACGGCCGTTTCCCCATCCAGTTCCGCCGGAATGATTAGCTCCGAATAGTCGTCGGAGTCCGGGGCGGCCAGATATTTGGCCGTGTAGTCGTAAAAGTCGCGGCGCGGCCGGATTTCGCCCACCACGCTGGCGGCCGGGTTTTCGTTGCCCAACACGGCCACTTCCAATTCACGCACGTTGATGCCCTGCTCCACGACGATGCGCCGGTCGTATTGGGCGGCTTCGTTCAGGCCCGCTTCCAGTTCGGCGCGATTTTTGCATTTGCTGATGCCCACGCTGGAACCGAGATTGGCCGGTTTGGTGAACATGGGGTAGCTGAGGGACGCTTCTAAATTGTCCAGAACGGCCGTGCCGCCTGCCTGCCATTCTTGCCGCGTGACCAGTTTCCAGGGCAGCACCGGCAGGCCGTTGGCGACCATGACGTGCTTAAAAATGGCTTTGTCCATGCCTACCGCCGAACCCACCACGCCCGCGCCGACGTAGGGCAGGTCGGCCAGTTCCAGCAGACCTTGCACTGTGCCATCTTCGCCATATGTGCCGTGCAGGATGGGGATGAGGACGTCGAGTTGGGTAACGGCCGTTAATCCCGTGGGTTTTGCGTCGGCTTCTTGCAGTTCCAACAGGCCGGACGCCTGCGGATCGGGCAGCAGCGCGGCTGTCTGCACGTCGGTGTTGCCTTCGGTCAGGGCGGCCACCACGTTACCGGTCAGCCAACGGCCGTGCCGCGTAATGCCCACCGGCACTACCTCATATTTCTCGCGGTCCAGCGCGCCCATCACCGACTGCGCCGACAGCAGCGAGACTTCATGCTCGCCCGACCGTCCGCCAAAGATGACGCCAACTTTTATTTTGCTGCCGTGTTGTGTTGTATCGTTCATAGTGTTTGTTGCGGGCGGCCAGTAGCGAGTAGCGAGTTAGAGTCACTTGCTACTCGCCACTCATTACTCGCTAAATTTCCACTCGCCAATCAGTTCCACTTCTAATTCCATCTCCACGCCGAACTGCTCGCGCACACGGTGCCAGGCTTCGGCGATGAGGCTGCGAATATCTTCGGCCGTGGCGTCGCCATCGCTGACGAAGAAATTGGCGTGTTTTTCAGAGATGCGCACGCTGCCCACCTGGTAGCTCTTCAAGCCGGCGGTATCAATCAGATAACCGGCGTAATAATTGGGCGGGTTTTTGAACATGGACCCCATGCTGGCCCCGCCGGGCTGCGTTTGCTTGCGGTAGGCGGTAAAGCCATCGGCGCGGGCGGTGAGGACGTTGACTGCTTCCGGCGTGAGCTGCAACTCGGCGGAAAGGACCACGCGCCGGGCCAGGTTGCGCCCTTGTTCTCGTTTCAGCAAACTATCGCGGTAGCTGTATTTCAGCTCTTCGTTGCTGTACATTCTGGCCCCACGGCCGGGTTCCCAGATGTTGGCGGCCAGCAAATTGCCGGCCATGTCGCCGCCGTGCGCGCCGGAGTTGCCCACCACCGCACCACCCAACGTGCCGGGAATGCCGATGGCCCATTCCAGCCCGCCCAGCCCTTTGCCGATGCACTGCCGCGCCAGCGATGACAGATTCATGCCGGATTCGACGGTGCAGACGACGTGCGCGCCAGTGTGGCGGAAGCGCACGGTTTTGGCGCGATTCATAATCACCAGCCCGCGCACGCCCTCGTCGGCGACCAGGATGTTGGAGCCGCCGCCGAGGATGAAGTAGGGAACGTGTTGGGCATAGGCCAGTTCAACGGCCGTTTGCAATTCCAGCGCGTTCTCCACCGTCAAAAACATCTCCGCCGGGCCGCCCACACGCGCCGATGTGTATTTTGCCAGCGGCGCGTCTAGCTGAAATTTGTCGCCAAAAATTTCTCGATATTGGCTCTGAATGGCTTCAAGTACCGATGTCTTTAAGTTCATGCCCCTTATCCTGTGATAGCTAGAACGAGAGCTAGAGGCGTAAAACAGATGCTTTACTCTAGCTCTAGCTCTGTACTCGCTTCTTCAATCCTTCCAGCACCCACTGCCCTACCACGTCGCCGTCGCCCGCGCCCAGGGTCAGGATGACGTCGTCGGGACGCACTCGGTCTAGCAGGTAGTCGGCGGCGGCGCGCCGGTCGGGGATGTGGATGGCGTGGGGATGGTTCATGGCCTGGAGGACAACGGCCGTATCCATGCCCAACGTATCCTGCTCCCGACTGCGGTAAATGTCCAGGGCGATCACCCGGTCGGCCTGGTCAAAACTTTTGGCAAACTGTTCCAGCAGCAGGCGGGTGCGGCTGTAGGTGTGCGGCTGCCACACGGCCCACAGGCGGCGGCCGGGAAAACGCTGCCGCGCCGCGGCCAAAGTCGCCTGAATCTCGGTGGGGTGGTGGGCGTAATCGTCAATCACCGTCACCCCACCCACTTCGCCGACC
This sequence comes from uncultured Chloroflexota bacterium, assembly GCA_937958365.1. Classification (GTDB taxonomy): domain Bacteria; phylum Chloroflexota; class Anaerolineae; order Promineifilales; family Promineifilaceae; genus Leptovillus. The sequence continues at coordinate 12,605 of CALFEW010000389.1, forward strand.
ACCTGGAAGCGCCGTCCCATGCCGCCAAACTCGGCCAGCGCCTGGCGGATGGTGGCAAAATCCACGCCCAAATCCAGCCCGACGATGATGGCCGCCAGGGCGTTGCGTACGTTGTGTTCGCCGGGCACGCGCAGCCGCGCCAGCCCGATGAGCTGCCCATCTTCTTGTACGACAAAATCCATGCCGCCTAGCTGGTTGGGGCGGCAGTCCAGGGCCAGGAAGTTGGCGGAAACGGCCGTATCCCCGGCATCCAGCGCATACGTGGTAATTTCCACGCCGGTCAGCGGCAGATCGCGCAGCATGGTTTGCACGCCGGCGTCGTCAGCGCAGGCGATCAGTCGGCCACCGTCCGGCAGCAGGCCGACGAATTCGCGGAACGCGCCCAGGTAATCTGCCTCGGTGGGGAAGAGGTCGGGGTGGTCGTGTTCCACGCTGGTGATGACGGCCACTTCCGGGCGCAGGCCCAGGAACATGTGGTCGTATTCGTCGGCTTCAATCACAAAATAGTCGCCTTCACCGTAACGGCCGTTGCTTTCCATGCTCGGCAGCGTGCCACCCACAATCACCGTCGGGTCCAGATCGGCCTGGAGCAAAATCTGGGCGATCATGCCGGTGGTGGTGGTTTTGCCATGCGAACCGGCGACCGCGATGCCGATGTGATCGGCCATGAGCTGGCCCAAAAACTCGGCCCGGCGCAAGACAGGGATGCCCAGTTCCCGTGCGGCGACCACTTCTGGGTTGCTGGCGGGCACGGCCGAGGAAATGAACAAGGCATCAGCCCCGGCAATATTTTCGGCCCGGTGGCCCTGGTAAATGGTTGCGCCGGCAGCGGCGAGAACGGCCGTTAACTCATTTGCTTGCATATCTGATCCTGAAACGACAAACCCTTTGCCCAACAATACCCGTGCAACCGCAGAAATACCTGATCCGCCAATGCCTACCAGGTGAATATGCATCCCATGTCGCAGTGTAAAATCTGAAATCATTTATCAAACTTCCCGCAGAACGCTCAGACATTCACTTGTATGAACTCCTGACGCTCTGTGGCCGCTATATCATCACAATAATGACAAACAAAAACACAATGACCACCAGGAACGGCAGATAAGGAGCCAGCAGTGGTATGGGCAAATTGTTCAGCAGCGCGATTGCTTCTGTCGGCCGAACGATAGACGCGAACGGGTAAGGCACGCCGGGTGGCAGACGCACCCAATTCCCCCCTGATACCAACTGATACTCCAAAAAGGCGAGAAGCGCGCCGACGATCAAATATCCGTTCACGCCGCCGACCAACAGACCCATGAGTTTGTCTTGAAAACTGTCGCGTACGCGCAGCCGTCCGGTCAACCGGCTGCCGGCCAACGCCGGTCCCTGGTAGCTAAAAAAGGCGATAACCAGATAAAGAGCCGAATAAACGTAAAAAACCTGTCGGCGCACGGCGTCTGTGTCTACTGTGCCGCCGCCGCCCACAAAGGACGTGAGATACGTGCCGAATTGGTTGATGGTGAACAGCGCCAAAATCAGGCCCGATGTGGCGATCACCTCTTTGGTCCAGCCGCGCAGCGAACCGACAACGGCGAAGAACATCACCATGATCCAGAAAAAGGCGCTGATGCTAATCACGCGGCGACTCCTTGTTTCTTGTTAACGGCCGTACTCTGGATAACCTGGGCCAGGTGGGCGGCAGCTTGCGGCACGGCCAGCGCCCGCGCAGCAGCGCGCATCTGGTCCAGGCGGCTCTGGTCTTGCAGCAGGCTTAAGACCAATTCGCTCAATTCTTCCGGCAGGCGCTCGTCGGTGGATTGAACGGCCGTGCCACGTTCGGTCAGGTAATCGGCGTTGACTTTTTGGTAGCGCCAGGCAAACGCCAGCGGAACCAAAATGGTGGGCAGGCCAAAGGCCGGGCTTTCCCCCAACATGCTGGCCCCGGCGCGAGCCAGCGCCAGGTCGGCGGCGCGGAAAGCCGCCCCCATTTGCTCGTGCAGATATGGGTAAGGGCGGTACCAGCGGCGCAATTCTTCCGGCAGGGTGGCCGCGTTGCTTTCTACTTGGGGCCAGGTGAGATCGCCGCTGACGTGAATAATCTGGATGTGCGCCAACAGGGCCGGTAAGTTGTCCATCAGGGCTTTGTTAATGTTCCAGGAGCCACGGCTGCCGCCAAATACAAAAAGGGTCGGGCGGCCGGGCTGCAAATCGAATTGGGCCAGCGCTTCCGCCCGGCCGAGTTGGGTGGCGGCGCGAATGTCCGGGCGCAGTGGATAACCAGTGACGATGAGTTTGTCGGCCGGAACAAATTGCGCCGACAATTCAGTGGTGCAGGCTACTTTTTGCGCCAGCGGCATGACGGTTTTAATGGTCGAACCCGGTTCCACGTCTGGCAAGAAGATGACGATGGGCACGCCGTGCAGCCGGGCGGCCAGGGCGACGGGCGCGGCCATGTAACCGCCGGTCATGAACATGACGTCGGGTTGAAACTGCCGTATCAGTTTAGAAGCCGTGCCCAGGCTCCAGGTCAGTTTTGCCAAGTTTTTCACCCTCACTGCTAGGGGGACGCCGACAACGGCTCCCCCCTGGATGGTTTCCAGTTTCAGGCCCGCGCGTGGGACCAGTTTTTCTTCCATTTCGCCTTGTGTACCGACCCACAAGATTTGCTCCCGGCTGACGCCGAGGGTTTCTAGCTCAGAAACGGCCGTTAAAGCCGGATAAATGCCGCCGCCGGTTCCCCCGGCGCATACCAATACCTTCATCATTGTCAATTGCTAATGGTCAATAGCCAATTGTCAACGGCCTATGTCTTCAGTTGACAGTTGACCGTTGACAGTTAACTATTGACAATTGATCATTTCTTCTCCGGCTGGGCGCGGCGTTCGATGGCCCGGTCGCGGGAGATGTTTAATAAGATGCCGACGCCCAGCAGGGAAAAGAGCAGGGATGTGCCACCGTAGCTCAGGAAAGGTAAGGGGATGCCGGTGAAGGGGATAACGGCCGTAATCACCGCCACGTTGATCAATGCCTGATAACTCAACCAGCAAGTGACCCCCAGCGCCAACAGTGCGCCGTAGTTGTCTCGCGCTTGTAAAGCGATACGTATGCCGCGCCAGGCCAGCATCACCATCAGACCGATGAAGGCCAGCGTGCCCATCAATCCCAACTCTTCGCCCAAAATGGCAAAAACGCCGTCGGTGTGGGCGGCCGGCAGTGGGCCAAATTTTTGCGTGCTTTCGCCAATGCCTACGCCAAACCAACCGCCGCGCCCCAATGCGATGAGCGCCTGCTGGACGTGCCAGCTTGCCTGCGCCGGGTCGCGCAATGTCTCGCGGTAAGCATCCATGCGCGCTATGGCATGGGGTAAGGTGTTGATGATGATCAAAAAGACCACGCCACCAACCAGCCCGGCGACGGCAAACTGCCGCCAATCGGCGCCGGCGATGAAGAAGAGCGTGAAGCAAATCAAGGCCACCAGCAGCGCTTCGCTCAGGTCCGGCTGGCGCACAATCAGGGCGCAAACCAGCCCGGTGATGACGGAAAAGGGAAGCAGGCCATACGTCAGGTTAGTAATGCGGTCTCCTTTGGAGGAGAGCCAGTGGGCAATATATAAAATTGTGGCTAACTTGGCGACCTCCGATGGCTGGTAAGAGCCTTCGTAAAGGCCGCGCTGTGCGCCAAAATAGGATTGGCCAAAGAAGAGAACCACGACCAATGCGATAAGCGTAAGACCTAGAAAAGGCACTGAGATGAAGCGCATGGCGTGATAATCAAATTGCATGATCATGACCAGCCCCACCAGGCCCAACATGAGCGCTATGAACTGCCGCCGAAAATAGTAGGTCGGGTCATCTTTGAAGAGCAGACCATAATCAAACGTTGTCGAGTAGACCATCAACATGCCGATGATGATCAGGCCGGCGACCGTCAGCAGCAGCCAGTAATCGAACTGGAAGCGGGCGCCCGGCCGGATGCGGTTTGTTTGTTTGCGAACGACATTTACTGTGGCCATAGTCTTTCGTCCTGAGTCCTACGTCTTATAGTCTCTCGTCTTAAAGCTGATTGACGAGTTTGCGGAACAGTTCGCCGCGTTCGGCGAAATCGGTGAAGGCGTCGAAGCTGGTTCCGCCGGGGGAGAGCAAGACGACGTCGCCGGATGCGGCCAGGTGGGCGGCGGTGGTCACGGCCGTTTCCAGCCCATCCACCCGCGTTATCTTCACATAGCCGGCTTCGGCCAGCCGCCTTTCCAGCATGTCGGCCAGATCGCCAAACAGCACGACGTGCTTCACGCGCTGCGCTACCTGCCGCGTCCATTCGTCCCACTGCATCTCTTTGTCGCGGCCGCCGGCCAGCAGAATGAGCGGTTCGTCAAAAGCGGCCAGCGCCGCCAGGGCACGTTCCGGCGCGGTGGCGATGGAGTCATTGACGTAGCGCACGCCGTGCAGCTCGCGCACCATTTCCAACCGGTGTTCCACGCCGCGAAACGTGCGAATCGCCTGCCGCATCGCTTCGGCGGGAATACCCACCGAGTCGGCCAGGGTGACGGCCGCCAGGACGTTGAGGACGTTGTGTTGGCCGCGCAGTTTGATGTCGGTGAGGGGGCAAACGGCCGTTTCATGTCCGTTCTTCAGCCAGATGTGCCCATCGCGCACAAACGCGCCATCGTCCACCACGCCGTACAGGCTGAAGGTACGCAGCCGTCCTTGCACCTCGGCGGCCAGGGCCATCGCCCCCGCGTCGTCGGCGGCCAAAACGGCTACATCGTCGGCCGATTGGTAGCGCAGGATGTTGGCTTTGGCGTCGGCGTAAGCGGCCATTGTCTTGTGGCGGTCCAGGTGATTGGGCGTCACGTTGAGTATGGCGGCCACGTGCGGGCTTTGCGTCCAGATTTCCAACTGGAAGCTGGAGAGTTCTTGCACCACCATGTCGTCGGGCTGCATCTTGTGCAGGTCGGCGATGAGCGGCCGGCCGATGTTGCCGCCGACCCAGGTGCGCCGCCCGGCCACCTGGCTCATCACGCCGGTGAGGGCCGTCGTGGTCGTTTTGCCTGCCGACCCGGTGATGCCGATAACGGCCGTTGGCGTCCGCTTCGTAAATTCCAGGGAATCATTGGTGATCGGGATACCTTTGGCCTGGGCCGCCTGCACCAGCGGCGCTTCCAGGGGAACGCCCCCGCTTATGGCCAAAATGTCACTCTCGTTTACAAGTTCCATCGGATGTTCTCCCAATACATACCG
>CALFEW010000390.1 GCA_937958365.1 uncultured Chloroflexota bacterium
CCCGGCAGCATAGAACTGACGATGATTGCCAGCAGCAAAATTGTCAGGTAAATGTTGGAAGAGATGAAAAGACCACGGGCGTTTTCTTTGCTGGGGGTGTGGATGAGCTTGACGTTGCGCCCAAACAGGTCGGCGGTGGCGATGAGCATGGGCACAAAATAAGCCCATCCTAGATAGGGGAAGAGAACGAGGGTCAGGCCAAAAAACGAGGTAGGCGCGGTATGCGACATCACCCACCAGGCGGCCTGGCGTGGGGTAGTATGCACGGGCAGCATGGGCACGTCGGCGCGCTCGTAGTCGTCGCGGTAAAGGATGGCCAGGCTCCAGAAGTGGAAGGGGGTCCAGAGGAACAGAAGCAGCGCTAGAATCAGCGCGCCGGGGCTGTTCCAGGCGCCGGCGGCGGCGCTGCCGCTGAGCACGGCCGCGCTGCCGGCCGCGCCACCGATGACAATATTGAGCAATGTGCGGGGTTTGAGCCAGATGGTGTAGATGAAGACGTAAATGACCGCGCCCAGGGCCAGGAAAAAGGACAAAGGCTTATTAAAAGGAAACACGGCCGTTACCGGCAAAATAACCAACAGCACGCCTACCCAGGGAACCCAGCGGGGATTGGGGATTTCGCCGTTGACCAACGGCCGTTTCTTCATCGTCCGCCCCATCTTATCGTCTTTGTGCCGTTCCAGATATTGGTTCAGCGAAGACGCTCCGGCCGCCGCCATGCCGCCAGTCAGCCAGACAAGCAGCAGCGTGCGGAACCCTGGCCAGCCTTCGGAAGCCATAAACGCGCCGCCGGTAGCGGCCATCAACAGCAGCACCACAATGCGTAACTTAAACAAAACCACCAGTATCCGCAGCGTGTCGCGGAACGTGGTGGGAGGAGAGGATAAGTTTGTAGACAGGTTGGTAATGACCGGTTCAGGGATCGGCCCTTGAGTTGTCGCTTCTGTAATCGCCATGCCGCCTCCAATTCGCGTGCTTAGGTGACTCCCAACAAGCATTTTAACAAGCTTCTCTAAGACAAACAAACCGTAAATAAGTTGACATATTCTTGAGCCATGCTACACTGGCAGCAAGATGGGCGAGCAATTGAAACGGGCTGGCCGGTCGTTCTGGGCTTTGCTCTTATTCCCTTTTCGATGGATTGGACGCTTGCTGGCGAAACCAGGTCGGCTGATGTTACCTGTGATTCGTCCGGTATGGCTTCGTTTACGCCCGCTATTCCTCTGGTTCTGGCGCTTTTGGGGGCGGCTGGGCCTGGCCTTTCGCAACGTACTCACCTGGATTATCTGGAAACCGATCTGGTTAATCACCATGCCCTTCTGGCTGCCGCTAACCTGGCTTTACGAAGGGCTGCACGGCCGTGTTTGGCCTCCCATCAAGCGTTTTAGCGGCCGGTTGGGTCTGGCGATTCGCAACCTGCTCACCTGGGTGGTCTGGCGGCCGTTTTTCTTTTTGGTGATACGGCCGTTACGCTTCCTCCTCACCCGCCTGTTCTGGCCTTTCCTGGTCTGGTTAGCCGACAAAACGCGCCGTTTCTGGCAGTCTACCTGGGATGCGACAGCGCCGCGCCGCCTAAAATGGCGGCGGCGCTGGGGATCGCGCTGGCTGGTTTACCGCGCCCGATGGCGCGTCTTTTTCCATCGTCCCAAACCACCCAAAACGGCCGTTTTTGCTCCGCGCCAGCCCCATTACATCCAACCCAGTGCCCGCGCTGTCCGCTTTGTCACCGCGTTTGGCAGCATCGCCATCGTCCTCGTTCTCAGTTTTGTCACCTGGCAGGAGCAGCAGCCGGACCGCGTATCGGCCGGGAATAACCCGGTCTTGCCCCGTGTCATCATCGCCACGCCTTCGCCCATGCCCATGACCGCCACCCCCACGCCGCGCCCCACCATTGACGTGCGTCTGACCCCCTGGCCCACGCCGGATCCGCTGCAAACGGGCGGCAGCCTGGCCTTTACCTGGCATCGAGACGGCAACAGCGACATTTACCTGCTTCCGGTGGGGCAGGTGGAGCCGGTGCGCCTGACGCAGCATCCCGCCGCCGACCGCGACCCAACCTGGAGTCCAAACGGCCGTCAACTCGCTTTCACCTCCCACCGCGATGGCAACTGGGAAATCTACGTCTACGACCTGGACGATGACGAACTGCGCCGCATCACCAACGATCCCGCCTTCGATGGCGGCCCGGCCTGGTCGCCGGACGGCCAATGGCTGGTGTACGAAGCCTACCGCGAAGAAAACCTGGACATCTACATCGTCAAGGCCGACCTCAGCGAAGGTCCCTACCGCCTGACCGAAAATCCCGCCCCCGATTTTGCCCCGGTCTGGTCGCCGGGCGGACGGCACGTCGCGTTTACCAGTTGGCGCAGCGGCAACAAAGACATTTTCATCATGTCGCTTAATGAAGTGACCGACGAAGCGGCCGTTAACCTGACCGCATCTCCCGCCGGACAGGAAGAGGAACCGGTCTTTTCGCCGGACGGCCGTTTCCTGGCCTACCATGACGACAGCGCCGGATTCCCCTTGCTCTATGCTGTGCCGTTGGACGAAGCCAACCGGCCCGATGGCGAACCGGTGAGCCTGGGGCAGCAAGGCCGCCATCCAGCCTGGTCGCCCAATGGTGAATCGCTGGTGTACGTGTACGACAAAGGCGAACAAAGCTTTCTGATGGCCGGCAGCCCGGTCGGTTGGAGCGCCGCGCCGCAAGCGTTTGTGGCCGACGGCCGTCTGGACGATCCCGCCTGGACCGCCAACCCCATGACCCCCGCCCAGGCCGAAAACGCCGCCCGCCTGGACAGCCAATACCCCGATAAACCCCTCTTCACCGAAGCCCTGGCCCCGCCGGAGCGCACCGGACCGCGGGTGAAGCTCTTTGAAATACCCGTCAACGCCCCCTCGCCTTACCTCAGCGACCGCGTGGACCAATCCTTCCTGGCCCTGCGCCAGCGCCTCGTCGCCGACGCGGGCTGGGATTTTCTGGCTCAATTGGACAATATGTTTGAAGCCATCGAGGAAAAATCCGCACCGGGCCAGAGCAACCAGACCTGGAACAAAGCCGGGCGGGCCATAGACCTGGCCTACCGCGACGTCCTATCCTTTGAGCCGAGGGTGGAAATCGTACGCGAGGACATGGGGCTGGAAACGTATTGGCGGGTGTATGTGCGGGCCGAAGTGCAAGATGGCAGCCAGGGCGAACCGCTGCGCGAACTACCCTGGGATTTCCGCGCCCGCTTTGGCGATGAACCGCAGTATTACGACGAGGGCGGCGTGCTGAAAGAGACCATCCCCGCCGGTTATTACGTAGATTTCACCAACCTGGCCGCCGACTACGGCTGGACCCGCGTCCCGGCCGACGACAATTGGCGCACCTTTTTCGCCGGTATCGGCTTCTGGCATTACGAAAATCGGCAAGACCTCACCTGGGAAGAGGCGATGCTGGAAATTCAGCCGGAGGCGCTGCTGCGCCAGACCTTCCCCGACCGTTAATCCATGATTTTGCGAAGAAAATTTAACGCACAGGCGCGGAGACGCAGAGGCGCGTGGGGCAATTCCTGGTGGGGCGGACTGATGCTCTTGCTCGTTGGTTTGATGGGCTGCCGGGTAGATGGCGCGCCGCTTTTTCCCACGGCCGTTCCCCTGGCCCAGGCGCCCGATTTGCCACAGATAACGGCCGTTGCCACCGACTTGTTTGTAGACGAAGCGGTCAGCCAGGAGGCGACGGCCGTTTCGCCCACTGAGACCTTCCTGATCCCCACGCCCGAAGGCAGCGGCCTGCGCCCCGATCAGGCGCAGCAAAACTTCGTGCGCGACGCCGGGCCTGCCCCGCGTGACGCCAGCGAATGGCGGCCTCCGGCCATGCCCGCGCCCCTCTCCATCACCCCCGACGACCATTACTGGCTCATCCGCCCCATCCCGTCCGGCTACCGCAACTACGACCTGGAGTGGTATCCCTTCGGCAACGATGTGCAAGCGGCCAACATTCCGCCTTATCGCATCCACCACGGCATAGACTTCCCCAACGAGACCGGCACGCCGGTGCTGGCCGCCGGCAGCGGTGTTGTCATCCACGCCGGACTGCTTCCCAGTCCCAGCAACGGCGTCAATTACTACGGCAACACCGTCGTCATCCAGCACGATTGGCAGTGGCAGGGCAAAGACGTATATACCTTGTATGCCCACACGCTGGAATTATTCGTCAACGTAGGCGACACGGTGGAACAGGGGCAGCTCATCGCCGGGGTGGGCAGTTCCGGCGAAGTGACCGGGCCGCACCTGCATTTTGAGGTCCGCGTTGGCGACAACACCTATGCCGATACGCGCAACCCCGCCCTGTGGCTGGCGCCTTACGAAGGCTGGGGCACGCTGGCCGGCCGTCTGGTGGATAATCGCGGCCGTCTCATCGCCGATGCCCGGCTGACGCTGCTGCCGCCGGAAAGCAGCACCATTTTGCGCGAACAAAGCACCTACGCGCTTACCGCCGGCTCCGACGACGTGTGGCAGGAAAATTTTGTGATGGGCGACGTGCCCGCCGGTGACTACGTGCTGCTGCTAACGGTCAACGACGTGACCTATCGGCGCGAGGTGACCATTTTGCCCGGCCGCACGACGTTTGAAATCATCTCCACGGAATTTGAGTATGATCCCACGCCGACGCCGCTGCCCACACTGACGCCTTCCGTGACGCCTTTGGGCACGCCGGAAGGCGAGAACAACGCCGCCACGCCGGAGGTCACCCCAACGGCGGAGGCAGGAGGGTAAAGATGTCGCAGTTTCGTGAACAATCGTTGGCGTTTCATTGGCCGCTGCCGGCTCCGGCGTTGGCAGCGATTTTGCGTTCCGGGCAGGGGCCGCTGCGCGATTTCCTGGCGGAGTTGGAGGCGCGGTTCACGGCCGTCGAGCCAACCATCCAGGCATTTGTGCCAGAAGACGGCCGTTTCGCCCGCCTGCGCCGCGAAGCCGAACACTTACTGGCCGCCTACCCGGAACCGGAGAAACGGCCGTCGCTTTTCGGTTTGCCGGTGGGCGTGAAGGACATCTTCCACGCCGATGGTTTTGTCACCCGCGCCGGTGGGCAGCTGCCACCCGATTTGTTCCAGGGCGCAGAGGCGGAGAGCGTGCGCCGCCTGCGCGCGGCCGGGGCGCTCATCGTCGGTAAAACCATCACCACCGAGTTTGCCTACTTCGCGCCCGGCCCAACGCGCAATCCGCACAATCCGGCGCATACGCCGGGCGGTTCCAGCAGCGGTTCCGCGGCGGCGGTGAGCGCTGGACTGAGTCTGCTGGCTCTGGGCACGCAAACCATTGGCTCCATCACACGCCCGGCGGCGTTTTGTGGCGTGGTGGGTTACAAGCCCAGCTATGAGCGTATCCCGCGTACCGGCGTGCTGCCGCTTTCGCCATCCTGTGATCACGTCGGCTTTTTTGCGCCGGATGTGGCCGGGGCAGCGCTGGCGGCGGCGGTATTGGTGGATGGCTGGCGGGAAACGGCCGTTTCCCAGCCGCCCGTCCTGGGCATTCCCGAAGGACCCTACCTGGAACACGCCACCGCCGCGGCGCAGGCCCACTTTCGCGTGACGTGCGAACAGTTGGCGACGGCCGGTTTGACGGTGAAATCGGTTCCGGCCATGCCAGATTTTGCCGACGTGTATGCGCGGCATAACCTGATTGTGGCGGCGGAAGCGGCGCAGGTTCACGCGGCCTGGTTTGGGCCACACGCCGCGTTGTACCATCCCCAAACGGCCGATTTGATCCGGCGCGGGCAGGGCGTAAAACCGGCGGAACTGGCGACGGCGCTGGCCGGTCGGGCGCAGCTTCGCCAGGAATTACAGCGTCTGATGGCCGAACAGGCTGTGGACGTGTGGCTCTCGCCGGCGGCCGTGGGCGCAGCGCCACCCGGCTTGGAAAGCACGGGCGATCCGGTGATGAATTTGCCCTGGACCCACAGCGGCCTGCCGACGTTGAGCCTGCCTGTCGGCGTTGCTGCTGCCGGGCTGCCGCTGGGCCTGCAACTGTGCGGCCGTTGGGGCGACGATGCGCGCTTGTTTACCTGGGCCGCCCAGATTGAGGCAATTTTGGCGGGTTGGTAACTTGAATTTTGTGAGTTATAATCTGGACAGTAAGTTGTTAAACTTTTGTGCAGAGATTCTTCGTGTGTCTTCGTCAAATCAGGCCAACATGATGACGCTGGCCCCCCGCCCGACTTGATGAACTATTCCTGATCCATGATACGAATTGATGTCCCTGGCGATAGAGTGTATCAGTTGGCGCATCTGGTGCTGGATTTTAACGGCACTCTGGCGTGTGACGGCCGTCTGCTTCCTGGCGTCGAAGAGCGCCTGAGCAAACTGGCTGAACATTTGAGCGTGCATGTGCTGACGGCCGATACGTTTGGCAATGCCCAGACGGCGCTGGTGGCTGTTCCCTGCGATCTGGTGGTGCTGCCGCCCGGCGATCAGGCTGAGGCCAAGCAGGCGATTGTGCAAGAGCTTGGCCCGGCGGTGGTGGTGGCTTTGGGTAACGGCCGTAACGATCAACTCATGCTGGTAACGGCCGCGTTAGGCATTGCCGTGGTGCAAGATGAAGGCGCAGCCGCGGCCACACTGATGGCCGCCGACGTGGTTGCCCCATCCATTACGGCGGCGTTGGATTTGTTGTTACGGCCGTTGCGTTTAGTGGCTACACTTCGGGTTTAGTGCTCGTATTCCGTAATCCGTAATCCGTAATCAGTATTCCGTAATCAGTATTCCGTAATCAGTATTAGGTGAGGTATTGCCTCTGCCGAACGCCTTCGGAATACGGTATACGGAATACGGTCTTCGGAATACGGATACCAGGGGATTATTCACGCATAATTGACAGAGTGCCGGGGTGTTAATCCGTTAGAATTGAATTGCTTTCAGCACCCGTAAAAACGGTCGCACTTTGTTAGAGATTGGGAAATCGGAGGCTGGCGATGATTCAATTGCCAAGTGGCAGCCCTCAGCCTCCCCAAACGCGGAATTATCGTTGTATGAACGCTAAGAAGGTAATGTGCCAGGAGTACGCGGAGTCGGCACAAAATAGAGTTCCATGTCAGAAGAAAACTTAAATCTAAATACCGACGAATTGCGGACTGATAACGTTTCTGGCGTTGAGATTGTCATACCAGAAGTGAAGTATCACCCTGTCCCCTACGATCCGGCCACGCGCGAATTGGAGAATCGGCCTGTCTGGCGCATTCGGCTGGACCTGGCGACAGACCCACAGCGCCGCCTGGGATTCGACATCAACGGCGAGGTTGTTTTTGGTCGGGACCTGGACGAGCCAAACGTGGTGGATTTGCAGGCGTTTGACGCCGGGATGATGGGCGTTTCGCGGCAGCATTTGCTTTTACGGCCGACGGCCGCTCATTTGTATGCGATTGACGTTGGCAGCACAAATGGGACATTGCGGAACGGCCGTTCCATTGGCGTCAAAACCCCCTATTCCCTGGCTGATGGCGACATTCTCACCCTCGGTCAGCTCCGTCTGCTGCTGCATATTATCGAGCGCCCGCAATTTTCCACCGGCACGTTAGAGCGCAAAATTGATCTGGCTGACGCCATGACCGAGATCGCCAAGTCCATCACCTCCCAACTCGACCTGGATCAGGTACTCAGCCAGGTGGTGGACGCGGCCATGACCCTGACCTCGGCCGGCGAAACGAGCATCTGGCTGGTGGATGAAACCAGCGGCGAATTGTTCCTGGAAGCGCAGCGCGGCATTGAAGATGAAGCGATTCGTCGTATGCGGCTGCCCATAGACGAAGACACGCTGGCCGGAAAAGTCATCCAGACCGGGCAGCCGCTGCGCGTCTGGCGGCAGCCCGGCGAGGACCAGATCAAGGTTAAAACGAACTATCTGGTGGAAGCGTTGGCCTATGTGCCCATCTCTCTCGGCGGCGTGACCTTTGGCGTGCTGGCGGCTACTCACCGGCAGGCGGGAAAACGCTTTGACCGTCGGGATGAGCGTTTGCTGACGGCGATTGCCGATTTTGCGGCCATTGCCATCCAGAATGCGCGGGTTTACCAGGCGACGGATGCCGCCCTGGCCCGCCGTTACAAGGAGTTGTCGGCGCTGAATGAAGTGGCGCGGGCTGTATCGGCCTCATTGGACCTGGACAAGATTTACGAGGTTTTAATTGAACAAGTGAACAAACATTGGCCGGTGGAAGGTGTGCTTCTTTGCCTGGTGGATGAGACCCGGCAGCACTTGAAACCTTTTCAGTCCCATACCAGCGGCAAAGATACCAAACCGTTTGCGATTCGGCAGGGCATTATTGGCCGGGTGGCGCAGACTGGTCAGGCGATCATGACCAATCAACCGGCCACGCATGATGCCTTTCATTCTCAGGTAGACAGCGTGAAAGGGATCACGCCGAAATCTATGATCAGCGTGCCGCTGCAAGTGCAAGACCACGTGGTGGGCGTGCTGACGTTGTTTAACAAGGCGAACGGTCTTTTTACCAGGGATGATCTGACGCGCCTGGAGACATTTGCGAACCCGATGGCAACGGCCGTAGAAAACGCCCGCCTCTTCAAAGAATCAGAACGACAGCGGGCAGCCATTCAGGCTACCGCCCAAACCTTGCCCCAACCCCTGCTGATTCTCGACGATTCCGGCAGCGTCTTGGTGTCTAATCAGGCCGCCAAACGCCTGCTGGAAACCCACATGGCGCAGCTATTTGAAGGCATCAGCCACGGCGTCGGGCGAACGACCGAAATCAAGATTGGCGAACAGACGTTTTTATCCACGGCCGAACATTTGCCCGACGTGGGAACCATCGTCGTGATGCAAGACATCACGTATGTTAAACAGTTGGAGGCGGATCGTTCCGACTTCCTCCACATGCTTTCGCACGATCTCAAGAATCCGCTCACGGCAATCACCGGCTGGAAATCATTGCTGGAAAGAACGACTGAATTGGACGGCCGTTCCGAGCGTTACCTGAACCAGATTGGCGTAGCCGTAGACCGGATGCTGGAGATGATTGCCCAATTGTTGGATACGGTGACACAAGAAGCGGCCGTGCAATTGGTGCGTAAACCGTGTGATTTTACCGAAGTAATTGACCGTGTCGTCAAAGACGTGTCCGGGGCGGCGCTGCAAAAATCAATTGCCATGCACGCAACAACCAACGGCAAGCCCTATCTGATTTTGGCCGACGAAAGCCGTTTGTATCACATGGTTTTGAATCTGGTAGACAACGGCGTCAAGTATTCGCCGCGAAATACGGAACTCGCGATGCTGGTTGATTATTCGGACGAGGGTGTATTGATTCAGGTACGCGATGAAGGCCCGGGGATACCGGAAGGCGATTTGCCGCATATTTTTGACAAATATTTCCGAGGCGCGACTGCCAAAATGCAGCCCGGTTCAGGGCTGGGGTTGTCGGCGGTGTGGGGGATTGTCAGAGCGCACGATGGCGTGGTGTCGGTAGCCAATCGGCCAGAAGGCGGGACGGAGTTTACGATTGTGCTGCCGGCGAATTTGCGGTGCGAAGGGGATGGAACGGCCGTTTAAATCAAGAGACCAACTTCCCGGAAGTTGG
>CALFEW010000391.1 GCA_937958365.1 uncultured Chloroflexota bacterium
CCCACATTCAGCCGTCCGATTTGCGGGCCATCACCCAGTTGCTCACAGACGCTACTCTGGGCATCACCGACCTGGTGGAAGAAGTCCACTACGGAATCGTCTACGTACCGGGTCAGCCAAACCTGCCGGAAAAAGGCCGCACGCGCGGCATCCCCGGTCTGGTTTACAAAAGTATTCGTGGCGTCACCTCGGTGGTAGGCGGCGGTGTGGATGCGCTTTGGGGGCAGGTTGTGCCCCGGCTGCACGAACCGCCCTCTTCAGCCAAACGGGAGGCGCTGCTGGCCGCCATTAACGGCGTCTGGGGCGATTATCTGGTAGACAGTGGCAATGCGCTGACGATTCCGATGGCCTTTCGGCGGGATGGTCAGGCTTTGACGTTGGAAAAACAGGCGCTGCAAACGGCCGTTCCCCACCCCACCGCCAAACTCGCCATCCTGGTACATGGCCTGTGCATGAATGATCGCCAATGGAACCGCCAGGGCTACAACCACGGCGACATCCTGGCCGCCGATTTGGGCTACACGCCCGTTTACCTGCATTACAACAGCGGGCGGCACATTTCGGTGAACGGCCGTGAATTCGCCGCCCTGTTGGAAACCCTCGTCCAGCAATGGCCGGAACCGGTCGCAGAATTGATTATTCTGGGGCACAGCATGGGCGGGTTGGTGGCCCGCAGCGCCATCCATTATGCCACAGAGGGCAACCTGACCTGGCCGCGCTATTTACACAAGCTCTTCACGCTTGGCACGCCGCATCATGGTGCGCCGCTGGAACGTGGCGGCCATTGGGTGGACGTGCTGCTGGGATCTATTCCCCATACGGCGCCTTTCGCCCGTCTGGGCAAACGGCGCAGCGCCGGCATCACCGACCTGCGTTACGGAACTCTGCTAGACGAAGATTGGCACGACACAGATTACTTTGCCTACACGCCAGACACCCGGCAAAGGGCGCCTCTGCCCCCGGATGTGCGCTGTTTTGCTGTGGCGGCCACTCTGGGCAAAGAGCAAGGCGATCTCAAGGAGCGATTGCTGGGAGATGGGGTGGTCCCGTTGTCCAGCGCGCTCGGCCGCCATGCCGATGGGGAGCGCTCTCTGGACTTCCCCGCAGCGCAGCAGTGGATTGGCTACGAGATGGGCCATCTGGACTTGCTCGGCCGGCCGGAAGTGATGGCGCAAATCAAGCTGTGGCTGTTAGAAGACTGAATACTGAAAACTAGCAGGCGCGATGTCTTATCGCGCCTGACAGAACGGGGCAAGGATACCCCGGCTACACTGCCCATTCTCAACAAATACGCGGCAGCATCTCGCCCATCAGCATGTCTACGATGCGGGTGCTGCCGAAGCCGGTTTTCAGAAGGACACGGCCGTTCGCTTCCCCTCTCACTTCCCCAATAATGACCGCCTCCGTCCCATAAGGTGACTGGCGCATTGCCGCCAACACCTTGTCGGCGTCATCGGCGGCAACCAGGGCCACCAGTTTGCCTTCGTTGGCAATGTACAACGGGTCGAAACCCAACATCTCGCAGGCTGCACGCACTTGCGGGCGGATCGGCAGCTTCGATTCGTGGATGATTATGCCCACGTCAGACTGCCGGGCGATTTCATTGAGCGTCGTCGCCAGACCGCCTCGCGTGGGGTCACGCAGCACGTGAACGTTGTCGCTGGCTTCCAGCATCGCCGCCACCATGTGGTTTAAGGGAGCCACGTCGCTCTGAATATCGGTCTCAAAGCCTAGATCGCCACGCGCACCCAGCACGGCAATGCCATGATCGCCCAGCGAGCCGGAGAGAATGACCACGTCGCCAGGTTTTGCCTGCGCGCCGCCAATGGTGGTAGACGGCCGTATCAGCCCCACCCCGGCCGTGTTGATGTAGACACTATCCGCCTTGCCGCGTTCCACCACTTTCGTATCGCCGGCCACAATTTGCACCCCGGCTTCGGCCGCCGCCGCCTGCATAGACTCGATGATGCGCTCCAACAGGCCAATCTCCAGCCCTTCCTCCAGGATGAACCCGACGGTCAGGTAAAGCGGCTGCGCGCCCATCATGGCGACATCGTTGACTGTGCCGCACACGGCCAGCTTGCCAATGTCACCGCCGGGGAAAAACAGCGGCCAGACGACGTGCGAATCGGTGCTGAGGGCCAGATTGGCCCCGCCAACCTGTACCACACCGGCATCGTCGCCGGCGCGCAAGACAGCGTTGTCGAAAGAAGGCAAAAAGCGGGCGGCAATCAGATCGTGCGAGAGCTTACCACCGCTGCCGTGCCCCAAAATCACCGTGCCCCGGTCTCGAATGGGCATGGGGCAAAAAGCGGATTCAATGTAGACGGGTTCGTTGTTGTCTGACATAAGTTCCTTTTGGACCGTGTTCCGTGTTCCGTATACCGTGTTCCGTGTTCGACTCAAAGGTTACGGATTACGGTTCACGGATTACGGATTACGGTTCACGGATTACGGCTTTTCAGCGATCACCCAGGCGGCGAAACGGCCGTCACGCTCCACCGTCACGCGCAGGCCCAAAGCGGCAGCCATCTCGC
>CALFEW010000392.1 GCA_937958365.1 uncultured Chloroflexota bacterium
CGTGTATAATATCCAGCAAGATGCCAACAACATTACGCATAGGGCCTTATCGTTTTTTCTTTTACTCTGGTGATTCTGTAGAACCACCGCATATTCATGAATCGTATTCAACAATTGGTAGAAGAAAATCAACAACTATTATTGAGGGAATGGGATGAATACTTTAGTAGCTGAACTACAAGTGAAAGCCTCCAATGTGTCAATCAGTGAAGACATGCTGACGGTTGATTTGGTGGACGGCCGTTCCCTTTCCATTCCTCTCATCTGGTATCCGCGTTTGTGGCACGGCACGGCTCAAGAACGGCAAAACTGGGAATGGATCAGTGATGGGGTCGGCATTCATTGGCCGCTCCTGGATGAGGACATCAGCATTGAAGGGCTGCTTTTGGGGCGGCGTTCCGGGGAAAGCCAGCGGTCTTTACAGCGCTGGTTAGATAAGCGGTAAGTTACATCCATGCCTAAAACAACCCAGGTCATTCATTGGCGTGTCCGGCGGCAGCGGCGGCGACAGCGCAGCGGGCAGGCTGTGTTGAAGATAGCCGGTTTGCTGCTGTTGGTGGGTGTGTTGGTGATGATGTTTGGCGTGGTGGGCAGTGTGGGGGCGATGACGGCCGTTTACGCCTACTTTACCCAAGGCCTCCCTGACTTCACCCAATTGGAAGCCCTCGGCCAGAACGAAAGCGACACCTTCGAGACCAGCAAAATCTACGCCTGGGGCGACGCACAGCCCGACGCAACCCGCGACCTCGTCCTCATCTACGAAATCATAGACCCGCTCGGCGGCGACCGGCAGTGGGTGAAACTGGCCCAGACGCCACAATCCCTGGTAGACGCCACCATCGCCATCGAAGACAAAACCTTCTGGACCAACCCCGGCTACGACCTGCAAGGCATCGGCCGCGCCTTCTACGAATACGTCCTCGAAGGCGGCGGCGTGCAGGGCGGCTCCTCCATCACCCAGCAAGTCGTCAAAAACAACCTCATCGAACCAGAGCGCCGCGCCGTCGGCGACGACGTCGGCTTCGACGATTACCGGCGCAAGGTGGAAGAACTGCTGCTCGCCCATCGCGCCACCAACACCTACACCAAAGAGCAAATTCTGGAGTGGTACCTCAACACCAACTTCTACGGCAACCTGGCCTACGGCATCGAGGCGGCGGCGCGGGTCTACTTCGACAAAACGGCCGCGCAGCTTACCCTGCCCGAAGCCGCCATGCTCGCCGCCATCCCCCAATCGCCCGCCCTGAACCCGCTGGACAACCCCGAAGCGGCCAAAGAGCGGCAAGAACTGGTGCTAGAGGCGATGGCCCGCGAAGGTTACATCACCCCGGAAGAGGCGGCGGCGGCTAAACTGGCTCCGCTGCAATTGGTCGAAGGGCCGGAAGCGCGTTTCGACATCATCGCGCCGCATTTTGCCCTGGAAGTGCGGCAGCAGTTGGAAGCCATGTTTGGCCCGGAACTGGTACTCGGCGGCGGGCTGCGCGTTTACACCACACTCGATCTGACCATGCAGCGACAGGCGGAATGCGTGGCGCGGGCGCAAATCGCCCGGCTGTCCGGCGATTTGGGCGATGGCCTGCCCGCCGACGAGCGCGACAACTGCCCGGCGCTGGATTACCTGCTGCCGCTCAATTCGGCCGACGTGGGCGTGGATCATGAGGTGAACAATACGGCCGTTGTCATGCTGGATCCGCGCACCGGCGAAATCAAAGCGCTGGTCGGCAGCCGCAGCTATTGGGACGAAAGCATAGACGGTTCGTTTAACGTGGCCGTGGATGGGCTGCGCCAGCCCGGCAGTTCCTTTAAGCCGTTCACCTATCTGACGGCGCTTAGCCAGGGCTACACCGCCGCCACGATGATGCTAGACGTGGAGACCGATTTTGGCACGCCCTACAACGGCGTGCCCTACGTGCCGCAAAACTACGACCGCCAGTTCCACGGCCCCCTGCGCCTGCGCGAAGCGTTGGGCAACAGCTACAACGTGCCCGCCGTGCAGGCCACCAGTTGGGTCGGCGTGGATAAAGTGATTCGCACGGCCCACAACCTGGGCATCACCACCCTGGACCAAGGGGCCAACGCCTACGGCCTGTCGCTGACGCTGGGCGGCGGCGAGGTCACCTTGCTGGACATGGTGTACGCCTACTCGGTGATGGACAACATGGGCGTGATGGTCGGCCAGCCGCGCCCGGAAGCCGAGCAGCGCCTGGGCTTCCGCACGCTGGACCCGGTGCTGATTTTGCGCGTCGAAGATCGCCAGGGCAACGTCCTCTACGAATACAGCCAGCCGCAGCGCCGCGAAATCCTGACGCCGCAGTTGGCCTACCTGATGAACGACATCCTCTCCGACCGGCAGGCGCGCTGCGCCGGCTTTGGCTGCCCCAACGCTCTGGAACTGCCGGACAATCGCCCGGCGGCCGTGAAAACCGGCACCACCAACGATTACCGCGACGGCTGGGCGGTGGGTTACACGCCGCAGTTGGTGACGGGCGTCTGGGTAGGCAATACCGACAATACACCGATGAACAATCTGCCGGGCAGCAAAGGGGCGGCCCCAGTCTGGCGGGCGCTGATGAGTTGGGCGCTGCAAGATGAGGCGGTGGAGAGTTGGCAACGGCCGTCGGGCCTCGTCGAAATGGCGGTGTGCAACATCTCCGGCCTGCTGCCCACCAATCTATGCCCCACCGTGTCCGAACTGTTCATCGCCGGGACGCAGCCGACGGTCTACGACAACATCTACCAGGAGTTTGCCGTGAACCGGGAGACCGGGCGGCTGGCGACACTGTACACGCCGCCGGAACTGATAGAGAACCGTGTCTACCGCGTCTACCCGGAAGCGGCGGCCGATTGGGTGCGCGAGAATGAGATCGAGCAGCCGCCGACGGAGTATGACACGATTGTGGCAACGGCCGTGTCCACCGCCGACGCCGCCATCACCAGCCCGGCCAACTTTGCCACCATCACCGGCACACTCACCATCAGCGGCACAGCCCGCGGCGACAATTTCGCCCATTACCGGCTGGCCTACTTCCCCGGCCTCACCCCCACCGAACTACAAACCATCGCCGACAACGTGACGGAGCCGAAAGAAAACGCCGTTTTGGGCGTGTGGGATGCCAGCCAGTTGAGCGGCCTCTACACGCTGCTGCTCACCGTCGTGCGCAACGATGGCAGCTTTGCCGAGACCAGCGTCCATGTGACCATAGACAACCAGCCGCCAACGGCCGAAATCCTCTTCCCGCTGCCCAATCAGCAAATCTTCACCGACGAGGAGTGGGTGATTGTGCAGGCCCAGGTGAGCGATGATTTGTCGGTGGACCGGGTGGAGTTCTACGCCGACGGCGCGGCCGTGCCGTTTGCCATCAGCACCGTGCCGCCCTTCACGGAGAAGTGGACGATTCCCGGCCCCGGCTGCCATACGTTTAAGGTGGTGGCGTTTGATGCGGCGGGGAATGTGGGGGAGGCAACGGCCGTTTCCGTTTGCCTGGTCGCGCGG
>CALFEW010000393.1 GCA_937958365.1 uncultured Chloroflexota bacterium
AGCCCTATGCCTGGACAACATTCGGCAGCATGATCCCTGGCTTGCTCAGAAATTAAAAAATCTGGCTGATGATTTCGAGTACGATAAAATACTGTTGTTGCTTCCGACGAACCAAGCTACCGCCTAGGAAAATGGTATGCAGCCTCACAAGGCCAACATCTTAATTGTAGACGATACGCCAACCAACCTGCGTCTGCTGACCAGTATTTTGTCCAGCGCCGGTTACGTTGTGCGTCCGGCCCGCAACGGACAAATCGCCCTGGCTTCTGCTCTGTCCGCGCCGCCCAATCTCATTTTGCTAGACATTATGATGCCGGAAATGGATGGCTACGAAGTTTGCCGCCGTCTGAAAGCCGACAACCAGACCAAAAACATCCCCGTGATTTTTATTAGCGCCCTCAACGACATTGAAGAAAAAATCAAGTCGTTTGAGTTGGGCGCAGTTGATTACATCACCAAACCTTTTCATGCCGAAGAAGTCCTGGCCAGAGTAAACACCCATCTGACCATTCGTCATTTGCAAGACAACCTGCTGGCGCAAATTGCCGAACTGGATGCCTTTGCGCATACCGTCGCCCACGATCTTAAGAATCCCATGGCCCTCATCGTGGGCTTTACGGACCTTCTGCTCAACAGCCAGGCGCTTTTACCGGCCGAGCAGCAGCGCGTCTATCTGGAAAAGATTCAAAAAGCCGGGCTAAAGGCTGTCAACATCATTGACGAACTGCTGCTTTTAGCCAGCGTGCGCCAGCAGCACGTGCAAATGACCCCCATAGACATGTCCACCGTCGTCATGCTGGCCCAGGACCGCCTGACGTACATGATCAGCGATTATGGCGCTGAAATTTTGCTGCCGGATAGCTGGCCGGTGGCCGTGGGCCACGCCGCGTGGGTGGAAGAGGTCTGGATTAATTATCTGAGCAATGGTCTGAAATATGGGGGACGGCCGCCGCGTATTGAATTGGGCGCTGAGCAAACGGCCGTTAACCAGATTCGCTTTTGGGTTAAAGACAACGGCCTGGGCATTCCGGCGCATAAACAAACCACCCTCTTCACCGAATTTACCCGCCTGAACGAGATCAAAGTGGAAGGGCACGGCCTGGGTCTATCCATCGTGCAGCGCATTGTGAACAAATTGTCGGGACAGGTCGGCGTGATTAGCCAGGAGGGGGCGGGCAGCACGTTCTATTTCACCTTACCTGCGGCCGATGCTGATGGGCCGGGCAATACCCTCATTTAAGAATCCCCCGTTTTTGCAGCAAATCCAGCAATTGTTCGTAACTGACCCCATAACGACGGGCCAACTCGTTGGCGTAACTGCGGCCTAACGGCCGTCCGGGGACAATCTTGTAACTCCGCTGCACCGATCCATCGGCGCTCTCGCTTTCCGAGTCCATTCGTGAGGCCACCAGACTGAGCAGCAGGCTGTCGCCAGCGGTTGCCGCGTTCAGGTCGTCCACGTTGGCCGCCAGTTCGTGCATATGGGTGGCATAAATGGCCCGCGTGCCCACCTGACGCAGCACGCGCAGCAAATCCTGAGCCAGATACAAACTCTCCCAGGCGCTGGTAGAGGCCAGCGATTCATTGAGCAGCACCAGGCTGTGGCGCGAAACGGCGGCGAAAATTTCGCTCAGGCGCTGCGCCTCGTCGCCAAAACGGCCGGTTCCGCGTTCCAGCTTTTCCTCCACCGGGAAATGGGTGAAGATAGCATCCACCGGGCTGATGCGCGCCTGACGACCGGGCACGTAAAAACCGGCCTGGGCCAATATCTGCGTCAGGCCGATGGCCTGGATGTAGGTGGTTTTGCCGCCCTGGTTGGGGCCGGTCAGGATGAAGATACGGCCGTTTTCCCCCATTTCCACGTCATTGCCCACCACTTTGTCGCCCAAATCGGTCCCTGGCCGGTCGCTGTTCCATTGCAGGGCCAGGTTGACGTTGTAATTGTCCTGCACCTGAAAGACGCGCTCTTCCGGTGGGGCAATGTCTGGCCGGGTCATCGGCAGGCCCGCGGCTTGCAGCCGCTGCACCAGATGATAAGCCGCCAGGTAAAACAAAAGGTCGGTGCGTAAGTTTGCCAGGAAACGGCC
>CALFEW010000394.1 GCA_937958365.1 uncultured Chloroflexota bacterium
CGACCAGGTGTGGGGCACTGATTGGTTGGGCGACACCCGCACGCTGGACGTCCACATTCGCTGGCTGCGCGAAAAAATCGAGGCCGACCCCGGCCAGCCGCGTCTTATCCAGACCGTGCGCGGCGTTGGCTATCGTTTTGCCAAGGAGCAGGGTTGATGCGTTCATTGCGCACGCGCTTGCTGCTGGCCTACGTTGGCCTGATTCTCGCCGGGTTTGTGGCGCTGGCTTTGCTGGCCGGGCGGCAGATTTCGGCCGGGACGGTGCAGGACTTTGCCACCCGGCTGCAAGAGCAGGCGCAGCTCGTGGCTCGCGCCTTCGCCGAGCCGCTGGAGGAACACGAGGAAGAGGAAGAGGGCGTGGCGACCCTGCCCGCCTTGCTGCAAACCTACGCCCAGCAGACCAACGCCGTCATCGTGCTGACCGACAAGTCGGGCGATTTCTGGTTAAGCAGCGATGGACAATCCAGTGCTACGGACACGCCGGAAATCCGCGCCGCGCTGGAAGGCACGGTGAGCGGCGACATCCGTGACGACGTGGTGTACGCGGCCGCGCCGGTCTGGGAGCATGAGGAAGTGATTGGCGTGGTGCAGTTGGCCGCGCCGCTGGCCGGCGCGACGGCGCTGGTGGCGCAGCGCTGGTTGGGACTGGGCATGGCGGTATTGGGGGTTACGGCCGTTGCCGCCATCGCTGCCTTCTGGTTAGCCACCACCCTCACCCGTCCCCTGGAACAACTACGCCACGCGGCCCTGCAAATCGCCCAGGGCAACTTCCGCGAGCGCCTGCCCGAAACCCGCCAGGATGAAATCGGCCAGGTCGCCTATGCCTTCAACCACATGAGCAGCCAGGTCGAGGCGATGATCGAAGCGCAGCGCGCCTTCGCCAGCAATGCCTCCCACGAACTGCGCACCCCCCTGACAACCATCCGCCTGCGCAGCGAAGCCCTGCGCGAGGGCGAATTGGACGACGAAACGGCCCGCCGCTACGTCGTCGAGATTGACGACGAAGTGCAGCGCCTGGGCAGTCTGGTGCAAGACCTGATGTTGCTCTCGCGGCTGGACGCCGGACGGCAGGAAATCGGCCACGAACAGGTGGAGCCGATTCGTCTGGCGCGTCAACTGCTGCGCGAAATCACGCCTCAGGCCGACGGCCGTCACATCACCCTCAGCCTGGATGCGCCGGAAACGCTGCCGCCGATGACGGCGAGCTACACCCACCTGACCATCGTATTCCGCAACTTGCTCAGCAACGCCCTCAAATACACACCCGATGGCGGCCAGATTGTCTGGCAGATAGCATCAGACGGACGGACCATCCACCACCTTATCCGTGACACCGGCCAGGGCATTGCCGCCGAGGATTTGCCGCACCTGTTCGACCGCTTCTACCGGGCGGACAAATCGCGGTCACGTGCTGCGCCGGGCGTGGGACTGGGATTGTCGCTGGTGAAGCTGATTGTGGCGTTGTATGGCGGGGAGATTGGGATAACGAGTGCGGGGTTGGGCGAGGGAACGGCCGTGACGGTTGATTGGCCGGTAGGGGAGGAGTTTGGTGTTCAATGGGCAGACGGCCCACTGAACACGGATTACTGATTACTAAAATCTATCAGGCCTATCAGCCACGACCGTCGTGCTCCTCTTGCTGCCAGCCGCAATGGGGGTGACAGCCGCCAATTCCCTTCACCTGGCATCAAACTGAATGTGGCGGTTAG
Source organism: uncultured Chloroflexota bacterium (assembly GCA_937958365.1). Lineage (GTDB taxonomy): Bacteria > Chloroflexota > Anaerolineae > Promineifilales > Promineifilaceae > Leptovillus. The sequence goes on from CALFEW010000394.1 coordinate 1,710, forward strand.
CGCTGAATTTGTTATACTGCCGGTTATGCCGTTTATTTCTGCGTTCATCGTGCTGCTTCTGTGGAGCCTGTTCATTGGTCTGGTGCATCTTGCCCCGTTGGCTGTACCGGTTCCCATCATTTTGACTCATTCGCCCCGTTTGCCGGAAGTCTCTTTGGCCGGACTGGTGCGGAAAACGGCTGTTCCCCATCACGCATACCCTCTCTCTTGTTGTCTCCTGAATTAGCCACTTCTCTGGTATAGGTAAGTCGTTAGGTTGTCCCGGTATACAACCGGGTTCAGTTCTTACCAGAGTTTAGGTAAGTTTGAGTAACCAGTTCTCGTTTCCCGTAATCCGTATTCGGTAAGCCGTAGGGCGCTACCTCTGGTAAACGCCATCGGAAAACGGTATACGGGCTTCGGAATACGGATACTAGCCACTTCTGGCTGTTGACGCTGACCGTTGATTGTCCGCTCGCAGCCCCAGCCTTTTTGGAGATAACACATGAATCAAACCACCATTAAACTTGGCTTTTGGGGAGCGGTGGGCAGCGCCGCGACCTTTATCGTGTTTACGATTTGTTTTGTCGCTATTTCGCTGACGCCGCCGCTGTTTGTCTGGACAGGAATGGCGGATTTTGTGACCTATGCTCAGGGAAGCGGGCGTTTCTTCCAATATCTGGCCCAGTTTTCGATGCTGGTTTTTGGCGTGCTGTACGTGGTGCTGCTCAACAGCATTCACGAACTGGCGTCGGCGGACAGGAAAATTTTCAGCCGTAACAGCCTGAGCTTTGGACTGATGTTTGCCACGCTTAGCGGAGCCAACTACTTTGTGCAGATGACGGCCGTGCGCTTTAACGTGAGCGCGGGGCAGTTCGATGGGCTGACGCAGGTCTTGCAAGCCAATCCCCACTCGGCGATGTCGGCCATCAACATGCTCGGTATCACCTTGTTTTTTGGCCTTTCCTCACTGTTTGCTGCACCCGTTTTTGTTGGCGGGCGGCTGGAAAAGGTTATCCGGATTGCCTTCTTGTTAAACGGGGTTTTCTTGCTGCTGGGGGCTGTCGGATACGTCTTTCAATGGCTGGTGTTGTTGTTCGTGACCGTGAACTTTGGCATGGGCGCAGCGGTGTTCGTGGCGACCGTGGCCCTGGCTGTCTGGTTTCGGCGCAGGGCAGCTAAATCCGAATAAGAACCAGGTAACGGCCGTTGTGGGTGCTTTGACCTTAACACAGATGGGGGTTTTTTGCCCAACCCCTCAAAAGGTGCAATCCAGATTTTCTCGCAAATCCTACCTCTGGTGGCGACTATTACA
>CALFEW010000395.1 GCA_937958365.1 uncultured Chloroflexota bacterium
CCGATGGCGGTTCCCGCAGCAATTCCCAATATAGACCTTATCGTGGGGACAGGATAAACGGGAATCCACGCCGCCTGGCGCTGAAGCCGCCGGGCTAAACAACGACGCCCCGTGAACGGGGCTTAAAAAGCCGGGTTTACCCGGCGTCGTTGTTTGCCGGGGCATTTATGCTCCGGCAAAAGGGGTTAGCCAATTTATATTTCGAATTGCTGCGGTTCCCGGAAACTACTTGCTTGCCGGGGGCAGGTATGATAGCATTCTGCCTGCATTCAAGCATATGGCGGGTGTGGTGTAGGGGTTAACACATCTGGTTGTGGCCCAGAAGATCGTGGGTTCAAATCCCACCACTCGCCCTGAAGCTGATGGTCAACTGGCTGTCAGCTTTTTTGTTCAAAATAAGCGCCCGTAGCTCAATGGATAGAGTATCTGACTTCGAATCAGAGGGTTGGGGGTTCGAGCCCCTCCGGGCGTATCGTTTGACCGTTAACCTGGCGGCTTGCCATCTTCACGGAATCAAAATAGGACGCAGGAAAACGCGGATGCAGCGGGTTTTCGCAGATAAAACGTGGAAAGTATCTGCTTATATCCGCCATACCCGTGAAAATCCGCGTCCTATTTCTTTGTAAATGGGGTGAATGTTACATTCACAGAGTGGAGCCAACACAACCCATTAAAGTTTGAGGTATTAAAATGGTCTTAAGACAGTTACCCGGCCGGGTACGGGCGCGGTTCATTACGCCCGCGAACCTGGAGATCGTGCGGGATTACATATTAATTGCGGTGGGAACGGCCGTTATGGTCGTCGCCATGCACTTTTTCTTCATTCCCAATAAATTGGTCGTCGGCGGCGTTAGCGGCGCGGCCCAAATCATCAACAACTACACCGGCTGGCCCATTGGCACGATGGTATTCATCTTCAACGTGCCCTTATTCATTCTCGGCTGGCGTTATCTTGGCGGCAAACGCTTCCTGGTGCGCACCGTTTTTTCGGCCACGCTGTATTCCGTGCTGCTGGATACCTTTCAGATCTTTCTGCCTACGCAGGGCATCACCCACGATTTGCTCCTCAACACCCTCTACGGCGGCATTTTGGGCGGCATCGGCGGCGGGCTGGTGCTGCGCGCCAAAGCCACCGGCGGCGGGACGGACATTTTGGCCCGCTATCTGGATAAAAAATATGGCATCCCGATTTCACAGGGGTATTTATACACCGATGGTCTGATTGTTTTTGTGGCGGGTCTGGCTTTTGGCTGGGAATTTGCCCTGTATGCCATCATCGGCCTGTACGTCTGGAGTATTGTCGCGGAAGCCGCCATGACCGGCCTGAACGTGGAGCGGGTTGTCACCATCATCACCAGCGAGCCGGAACGGGTAGCCGGGCAGATCATGGAGCAGCTAGAGCGAGGTGTGACAGCCTGGGAAGGGAAAGGCATGTACACCGGCCAATCGCGCAAAATGCTGCTTTGCGCCGTCAGCCGCGCCGAAATCGGCCAGATCAAAGCCCTGGTCTATGAAACCGACCCGCACGCTTTTGTCATCATCGGCCAGGCCCACGAGATTTTAGGTGAAGGGTTCCGCCGCCTGACGAATGATTAGAAGCTGTTGGCCGTTGGCTTGCAGCCAGTGTCCTTATTCAGTGTTCAGCAGGGCGCTAACTCTGATAAATGCCGTCGGAATACGGTATACGGAATACGGAATACGGAATACGGTATACGGACTTCGGGTTACGCCTACTAATAGCTTGCCTCAAAGCGCGGTTCGCGAACCCACCAGTGAAAGGCGACGAATGACAGGGCGTAAAAAAGGGCGCTGAGGGCGAAGAGCCAGCCGGCGTTGGCGGCAGCCAGACCCGCCCCTACCAGCGGCGCTAACAGGCTGATAATGCCAACGGCCGTATTCGTTAACCCCACATACGTCGGCCGTTTTTCGGGCAGGCAGAATTCCATCACCACCAGAATGCCGGACACAATCACGCCGCCGGAAGTGACGCCCATCAGCACGAAGGCGGCAAAGTACCACGTGGAAGTGGGCGACAGCCAGGCAATGGCAAACGCGGCCATGCCGCATAAGGCGCTGAGTTCCAACGAAAGTTTGTGACCCCGACGGTCGGCCAGCAGACCAAAGATCAGATTGCCCGCCGTCTGGCCGATTAATAAGGCCAGGGTATAAAGGCCAACCGTGCTGTTGGGAACCTGAAAGCGCTGCACGGCCGTTACCGTCACAAACCCCGTGCCCATGCCGCCCAAAGCCAGCAGCAGCCGCCCCGCCAAAAAGCGCCGAAAGTTTTCATCCTGCCGCACAATGTCCGGCAGCGCTTTAATGTACTGTTGGTTGCTCTGGCGCGGCACCGCCGAAGGCTGCACCGGCTCTCGCGTCAGGGCCAGAAATGCCCAACTGAGCGTGATGAACAGCGCCGCCAGCGAAAACGAATAGACAAAATTCAGCGGAAATGGGTACACTTCCAAAAACCAGGCGCTGACGCTGGCCGCCAGCAAACCCGATCCGGCCCCCAAGAACATCGTTAAACCCAGGTAACGGCCGCGCCGCTCCACCGGAAAACAGCGGGCGATTAAATCTTGCCAGGCGGTAGCCACCACGCCCGCGCCCAATCCATGCCAGGCATAAGCGAACAGAAACAGCAGCAAAGCGGCCGTGGCTGAACGAAAAGCCAGCAGCGCCGCCAACACCATAAACCACATCGGAATGCGCTCCAGAAAAAAGCCCAAATTCACGATCACCGGCTTCTTGCGGGCCAGCCGCTCCACGACGTTGGCGGTGAACAACTGCGGCGCAAACCAGGACCCCTGGGCGATCATCGCCGCCACGCCAATCGCCAGCGAGCTGTCGGTGAGTTGGCTGATGAACAGGGGAACGACGGTGGCGGAGGAGATGAAGCTGGCCCCAAACCAGAAGCTCACGCCGTCCAACAGGTTGACGGTGAAATTCCAGCGGTAGTTTTGTTCGATAACGGCCGTCAACTCGGCCTCAGTGCGCAGCGGCGCAGGTTCGTCGGCTCGCAGCAGCCAGCGCAGGGTGTGGCGTAATGGGTTGGTGATTAACATAAGGTTGTCAGTGCATGGGGATGTTTGACCGGAAACGCTCTCAAGTCTTTGTTTTCTTCAAGGTCATCAACTTCTTGGCCGTTTCCACGGCCACGGCCGCGTCGCGGCAGTAAGCGTCGGCCTCGATTTCTTCGGCGAAGGCGGCGTTGAGCGGTGCGCCGCCCACCAGCACAATGAGGTTCCGGCGGATACCTTTTTCCTTCAGGGCGTCAATGACGACGCGCATGTAGGGCATGGTGGTCGTCAGCAGGGCGCTCATGCCCAAAATGTCCGGGTTGTGCTCCTTGATGGCGGCAAAATAATCCTCGACAGAATTGTTGATGCCGATGTTGATCA